>NZ_JBEUEI010000013.1:0-113330 GCF_041020755.1 Kineococcus terrestris
GGTGATCACGGTGTCGGGGCGCGTGAGCGTTGAGTGCAGCGTTCCGCGGCCGGGGGCCGGCCCGCGCCACCCCCCGCGACGGGTCCGGGCGCGCGCCGGCCCCGCGCCGGGCCGCCGCCCGCCCGGCCGGCTGGCAGCCGCCGGCGCCGGCGGGCAGGATCGGGGTGTGCCCTCGCCGACCGAGGGGTCCGGTGCGCGCACGGCCCCCCGCATGACGCTGACCGTGGCCGCCGTCGCGCGCCGCCTCGGCGTCGCGCCGGCCACCCTGCGCACGTGGGACCGCCGCTACGGCCTCGGGCCCTCCGAGCACACCGCCGGCGCGCACCGGCGCTACTCGGCCACCGACCTGGCCCGCCTGGTCGTCATGCGCCGCCTGACCCTGGAGGGCGTGGCGCCCGCCGAGGCCGCCGGCATCGCCGCCACCACCGCGGTCGGCGACGGCGGGTTCGCCCTGGCCAGCGTCTCGACCATCCCCGCCTCGGTCATCGAGGCCGCCGTCACCGACGCCGCCGCCATCGCCGGCCCCGGCGGGGACCTGGACCCCTCCCGCGGGCTGGCCGCCCCGCTGCCGCCCCCGGGCGCGCCGGGACCCGCGCCCGCCGCGCTCACCCCCCGGCCCCGCGCCGGCCGCGACGACGGCCGCGACGAGCCCCGGGGCGACGGGCGGGCCGGCGAGCGCGACGAGCCGCGGGACGACGCGCGGGACGACGCCGAGGACGCCGACGACGTCGAGGTGCCCGCGCGGGCCTCGGCCGACGTCGGCGACTGGGCCGTGCAGAGCCTGGCCGACCGCTTCGGGGACGAGGTGCGCGCGCGCGGCGCGGCCGCCGCCTGGGACGCCGTCCTGGCGCCCGCCCTGGCCACCCGGGACACCGCCCTGACCGCCGCCGTCGACCGCGCGCTGCGCGCCACCGCGGTGCTGGAGTCCGAGCGGGCCGTGCTGCTGGCGACCCTGGAGGTGCCCGCCGGGCCCGCCGTGCCCGAGCCGTCGGCCGGCCTGCTGCTGCGCGCGGCCGCCGGCGCCCTGGCCGAGGCGGGGGCGGGCAGCCGCACCACGGGCGCCGGCGTGCCGGTGCGGATGCTGGCCGCGGCCGTGCGCCGCGCCCGGCCGCCCGCGGTGCTCCTGCACGCGCGCGTCCCGCGCTCCACCGCCGACCTGGACCCCCTGCTGCGGGTGCGCCCGGCCCCCCTGCTCGTGCTGTGCGGCACGGCCTGGTCCGGGGACGTGCCCGCCGGGTGCGTGCGCGCCGCGACCCTCACCGAGGCCGTCGCCCACTGCCTGGCTGCCGTCACCGCCTGAGGGGCCGCGGGCCGGCGCCCGACCACCCGTGCGACCACCGCGCCAGCACCGCGCCACCGCCCGGTCACCGGGTCGGCGGCGTTCCGCGCGACGGGCTCAGGTCACCCCACCGGTGTGCCGATGACACCACTGCGTGCCGCCTCCCGCGGTGCGCAGCGGTGCCACGGACGGCCCGCTCCACCGGAACAGGGAAGAGGTAAGGCGGTGGCAACGGTACTGGTCTGCGACGACCTGCCGCTGGCCCGCGAGGCCATGCGTCGCATGGTCGCCGCGGTGCCCGGTGTGACCCGGGTCGTCGGTGCGTCGTCGGGCGAGGAGGCGCTGCAGCGCTGGCCCGTCGAGCGTCCCTCGCTCGTCGTGATGGACGTGCGGATGCCCGGCATCGGGGGGGTCGAGGCGGCGCGCCGCCTGCTGGCCCGGCACCCCGAGGCCAACGTCCTCATGGCCACCATGGCCGAGGACGGCGACGGGGTGGCGCGCGCGGTCGCCGCGGGCGCCCGCGGCTACCTGGTCAAGGACGTCTCGCGCGAGGAGCTGGCCACGGCCGTCCTGCAGGCGCTGCAGGACGTCTCGCGCCGCCGCGGTGGCGCGCGCACCCGCGCGGTGCCCACCGGCCGCGCCCCCGCGCTCACCGAGCGCGAGCAGCAGGTGCTCGTCGGGATGAGCCGCGGGCGCAGCAACGCCGAGATCGGGCGCGAGCTGTTCCTGTCGGAGGACACCGTCAAGACGCACGCCCGCCGCCTCTTCCGCAAGCTCGAGGCCGCCGACCGCGCGCAGGCGGTGGCTGTGGGATTCCGCTGGGGTCTCGTACGGTAGGCGGGTGAGCCCCGGGGGCGACGAGGCCGGAGGCCGGCCTGCAGCGGACGCCGATCGGCGCGCCGCTGCGGGCGCCCCCGGTGACGCCGTCGACGTCCTGGAGGACACCCCCGGGTCCCGCGACGACCTCGACGGGAGCCTCCCGGAGGACCCCCCCGAGGACGTGCTGGAGGACCCGCTGGAGGACCCCGCCGCGGACCGTGTAACGGGACCGGCCGCCCCGCCGATGGACAGGGTGGATGCCGGGGGGCTCCAGGAACTGGCGGCCCGCGCCCTGACGGGGGAGCAGGGCGCGGTCGCCGACCTCCTGGCAGCGGTGCGCCGCCTCGTCCACCGTTACTGCCGGGCTCGGCTCGGGCGTCTGCCCGGTGCCGATCACGCTGCGGAAGACGCAGCACAGGAGGTCTGCATCGCCGTGCTGACGGCACTGCCCCGCTACAAGGACACGGGTCGCCCGTTCGAGGCGTTCGTGTACCGCATCGCGGCCAACAAGGTCGCGGACGCGCAGCGGGCTTCCTACCGGGCGCCGGTGCCCACCGACGAGGTGCCCGACGCGGCGACCGCCGAGCCCGGTCCCGAGCAGCTGGCCCTGGACGCCTTCGACGCCGAGACCGTCGGCCGCCTGCTGGACACCCTGCCGCCCAAGCTGCGCGAGATCATCACGCTGCGCGTGGGTGCCGGGCTGTCCGCCGAGGAGACCGGCCGCGCCCTGGACATGACCGCCGGCGCCGTCCGCGTCGCCCAGCACCGCGCCGTGCAGCGGCTGCGCAAGACCGCCCTGGCCGACGCCTCCCTGCGGGTGACGTCGTGACGCCGCGCCGCGGGCACCTGCGCGAGCAGCGCGAGGCCGCGCCCACCGTGCCCGAGCTGCTCGCCACCGACGCGCTGCTGGACCGCCTGGGCAACCACACCGCCACCGAGGAGGACCTGCGCGACGTCCTGGCGCGCGTCCTGGACGGCTACGCCCTGCACGCCGACCCGCGCACCGCGGGCGTGCGGGCGGTGCCGCTGCCCGAGGAGCTGCCCGCGCCGGAGGCCGAGCCGCCGGGGGAGGTGCGCGCCGGCCACCTGCGCGTGCTCACCGCCCGCCGCCGCACCCTGCAGCGGGCCGCCCGCGGCGGCGCGGCCGTCGCGGCCGCCCTCGCGCTGCTGGGCGGGACGGCCGCCGCGGCCGCCACCCACCGCGCCCCGGCCACCGTCGAGGAGAGCCTGGCCGCCGAGCGCCAGGTGCCCTCGTGGCTGCCGACGCAGGTGTACGAGGTGTTCGGGCCCAGCCGCGACCAGCTGGTGCAGCAGGAGGTGGCCCGCGCGTCGGCCGCCGCCAGCGCGGGGGAGACCGACGTCGCCGTCCAGCGCGTGCGCGACCTGGTGCGCCTGCTGGAGTCCGGCGGCGCCGACCCGGCGCTCGTCGCGGAGGCCAGCAGCGCGTTCGTGGAGCTGAGCCGGACGGCGGCCGTCGCGGTCGGGGCGAGCGCCACCGGCGACCCCGCCGCGGTGCCCGGCGCCTCCGCGGTCGCGAAGCTGCCCGAGCTGGTGCGCGCGTCGCGCACGGCGGCGCCGGTGCAGACGCCGGTGCTGCTGTACCCGCCGAGCACGGCCGCGCCGACGCGCCCGCCGGCCACCGACGGGCCGACCACCGCCCCGACCCGCCCGCCGGCGTCCTCGCCCGCGCAGCCGTCGCCGTCGGCGCCCCCGCAGACGCAGGCCCCGGCCCCGACGCAGACCTCGCCGCAGGCCCCGTCCCCGACGCGGCCGCCGTCGCAGGCCCCGGCCCCGGTCGTGCCGCCGGTGACGCCGAGCACGCCGCCGGTGACGCCCACGACGCCGCCGGTGACGCCCACGACGCCGCCCCCGGTGACGAGCCCGCCGACGAGCGTCCCGCCGACGGGCACGCCGGGCGAGGAGCCCACGGGCACGCCCGGCGACACCGCGGCCCCCGGCCCCACCGAGGTCCCCGGCGGGACGCCGACCGACCCGGTGACCTCCCCGGGCGGGCAGCAGGGCGAGGGCCCGGTGGCGACGCCGAGCACGGCCCTGGCCGTGCCCTCGCCCTCCCCGTCGCCGCAGCCGACGTCGTCCACGGGCGCGGCCGTGCCCACCGGCACGACCACGTCCAGCCCGACGGACCCGCAGGTCCCGAGCGCGGACGGAGCGGGCCCGGCGGCGCCGTAGCATCGACGGTGTGAGCGTGCACCCCGACAGGACCGCGGACGACAGCCACGACACCGGGTGGGCCGAGTGGGCCGAGCGCGACCCGTTCGCCCTCACCGGTCTCACCTACGACGACGTCCTCCTCCTGCCGGGGGAGTCCGACGTCGTCCCCTCCGAGGTGGACGCCTCGACGCGCGTGTCCAAGCGCGTGAGCCTGCGCATCCCGCTGCTCAGCTCGGCGATGGACACCGTCACCGAGTCCCGGATGGCCATCGCGATGGCCCGCCAGGGCGGGCTGGGCGTGCTGCACCGCAACCTGTCCGCCGACGAGCAGGCCGCCCAGGTGGACCTCGTCAAGCGCTCGGAGTCGGGCATGGTCACGCAGCCGGTGACCACCACCCCGGACGCGACGCTGGCCGACGTGGACGCGCTGTGCGCGCGCTACCGCATCTCGGGCGTGCCGGTCGTGGACGGCGAGGGCACCCTCGTCGGCATCGTCACCAACCGCGACCTGCGCTTCGAGGACGACTTCTCCCGCCCGGTGCGCGACGTCATGACGCGGATGCCGCTGGTGACGGCCCCGCGGGGGATCACCCCGGCCGACGCGATGCAGCTGCTGCGCAGGCACAAGATCGAGAAGCTGCCGATCGTCGACGAGCGCGACCGCCTCACCGGGCTGATCACGGTGAAGGACTACACCAAGAGCGAGCAGTACCCGCTGGCCACCAAGGACGCCGACGGCCGGCTGCGGGTGGCCGCCGCCATCGGGATCTTCGAGGACGCCTGGAAGCGGGCGATGGCGCTGGTGGACGCCGGGGTCGACGTGCTGGTCGTCGACATGGCGCACGGGCACTCGCGCGCGGTGCTGGAGATGATCTCGCGGCTGAAGTCCGACAGCGCCGTCGCGCACCTGGACGTGGTGGGCGGCAACGTCGCCACGCGGGCCGCGGCGCAGGCCCTGGTGGACGCGGGCGTGGACGGCATCAAGGTGGGCGTGGGCCCCGGCTCGATCTGCACGACGCGCGTCGTGGCGGGCGTGGGCGTGCCGCAGGTGACGGCGATCCACGAGGCGGCGAAGGCGGCCCGCCCGGCGGGCGTGCCGGTCATCGGCGACGGCGGGCTGCAGTACTCCGGCGACATCGCCAAGGCGCTGGTGGCGGGCGCGGACACGGTGATGCTGGGCTCGCTGCTGGCCGGCTGCGACGAGAGCCCCGGCGAGCTGGTGTTCATCAACGGCAAGCAGTTCAAGAGCTACCGCGGGATGGGTTCGCTGGGCGCGCAGCAGACCCGCCAGGGCGGGCGCTCGTTCTCCAAGGACCGCTACTTCCAGAACGACGTGGCCTCCGACGACCGGTTCGTGCCCGAGGGCGTGGAGGGCCAGGTGCCTTACCGCGGGCCGCTGGGGGCGGTGGCGCACCAGCTCGTCGGCGGGCTGCGCCAGTCGATGTTCTACGCGGGCGCGCGCTCGGTGACCGAGCTGCAGCGCACGGGCCGCTTCGTGCGGATCACGGCGGCGGGGCTGAAGGAGAGCCACCCGCACGACATCCAGATGACGGTGGAGGCCCCCAACTACTCGGGGCGCTGACCCGGGGCTGCTCCGGGCGCTGAACCGGGCCGGCGACCGGCCCCCGCGCGGGGGCCGGTCCCGGCGGCCGGGCGCCCCCGGGACCGGCCGGTAGCCTTGCGCGCGTGCAGGAGATCGAGATCGGCCGCGGCAAGCGGGGACGGCGCGCCTACAGCTTCGACGACATCGCCGTCGTCCCGAGCCGGCGCACGCGCGACCCGGAGGACGTGTCGACCACCTGGCAGATCGACGCGTACCACTTCGACATCCCGGTGCTGAGCGCGCCGATGGACTCGGTGGTCTCCCCGGCGACCGCGGTGGCGCTGGGCCGCCTGGGCGGCCTCGGCGTGCTCGACCTCGAGGGCCTGTGGACCCGCTACGAGGACCCGGAGCCGCTGCTGGCGGAGATCGCCGGCCTGGACCCGGCGGTGGCCACGCGCCGCATGCAGGAGCTGTACGCCGAGCCGGTCAAGCCGGAGCTCATCACCTCCCGGCTGGCGGAGGTCCGCGCGGCGGGCGTGACGGTGGCCGGGGCGCTGTCGCCGCAGCGCACGCAGGAGTTCTGGAAGGTCGTCGTCGACGCCGGTGTCGACCTGTTCGTCATCCGCGGCACGACGGTCTCGGCCGAGCACGTCTCGGGCAGCAGCGAGCCGCTGAACCTCAAGCGCTTCATCTACGAGCTGGACGTGCCCGTCGTCGTGGGCGGCGCGGCCACCTACACGGCGGCGCTGCACCTGATGCGCACGGGGGCGGCGGGCGTGCTGGTCGGGTTCGGCGGCGGCGCGGCGCACACGACCCGCACGACGCTGGGCATCCACGCCCCGATGGCCAGCGCGGTCGCCGACGTGGCCGCCGCGCGCCGCGACTACATGGACGAGTCGGGCGGGCGGTACGTGCACGTCATCGCCGACGGCGGCATGGGCACCAGCGGGGAGATCGTCAAGGCGGTCGCGTGCGGCGCGGACGCCGTCATGCTGGGCGCGGCGCTGGCCCGGGCCACCGAGGCCCCCGGCCGCGGCTGGCACTGGGGCCCGGAGGCCCACCACGCGGTGCTGCCGCGCGGGGAGCGCGTCCACGTCGGCACGGTGGCGCCGCTGGCCGAGATCCTCACCGGCCCCGGCCGCGCCGCGGACGGCACCACGAACCTCGTCGGCGCGCTGCGCCGCTCGATGGCCACGACGGGCTACTCCGACCTCAAGGAGTTCCAGCGCGTCGAGGTCGTCGTCTCCCCGTACCAGCCGACGCGCTGAGGCGCCGCGCCGTGACGCAGCAGCGCTGGACGCCGGACGCGGTGGGCCCGCAGACGGGCCGCACGGTGCTCGTCACGGGCGCCAACTCGGGCCTGGGCCTGGTGGTGGCCACCGAGTTCGCCCGCCGCGGGGCGGACGTGCTGATGGCCTGCCGCAACTCCGAGCGCGCCCGCGCCGCGGTGCAGCGGCTGCGCCGCGACGTCGCCGACTCCGGCCGCGAGGCCTCGGTGGAGGTCGTGGCCCTGGACACCGCCGACCTGGCCAGCGTGCGCCGGGCCGCCGCGGACGTGCTGCGGCGGCGCTCCAGCGTCGACGTGCTGGTCAACAACGCGGGCGTCATGGCGCCCCCGCTCGGCCGCACCGTCGACGGGTTCGAGACGCAGGTCGCCACCAACCACCTGGGCCACTTCGCGCTGACGGGCCTGCTGCTGCCGGCGCTGCTGTCGGGCGGCGGCGGCCGCGTGGTGACGGTCTCCAGCGTCGCGGCGCGCTCGGCCCGCCTGGACCGCGAGGACTACCAGAGCGAGCGCGGGTACCGGGCCTGGCGGGTGTACGGGCGCTCGAAGCTGTCGAACCTGCTGTTCGCGGCGGAGCTGCAGCGCCGGGCGCGGGCCGCCGGCCTGCCGCTGCTGTCGGTGGCCGCGCACCCGGGTGTGGCGCACACGAACCTGACGACCTCGGGACCGGTGCGCGACCGCGGCAAGCTCGTGCGCGCGGTGGCCGGGCGGGTCTCGCGGGTGCTCGGGCAGCCGGCCTCGCAGGGCGCCTGGCCGCTGCTGCGGGCGGCCACGGACCCGTCCGCGGCGGGCGGGGAGTACTTCGGCCCGGACGGGCCCGGGCAGGCGCGCGGGTACCCGGTGCGGGTGCAGGCCCCGGCCGCCGCGCACGACCCCGGCGACGCCGCCTGGCTGTGGGCGCGCTCGGCCGAGTGGACGGGCGTCGACCCGGCCGAGCTCAGGCGCGGCTGACCCCCGCGGGCAGCACGTCCAGCAGGGCGCGCAGCGCCGGCGGCGGGCCGGGCCGGTGCACGCGGTGCAGCTCGGCGCGGTGCCGCTCGGGGCGGTGGCCGTCCCCCTCGCCCAGCTCCAGGTAGCGCACGCCGTCCAGCCGCAGCCGCAGGACGCCGGCGGGCACGACGGCGGCGCCGACACCGGCGTCGACGAGGGCCAGCAGGGTGTGCACCTGGTTGGCGGTGGCGGCCACCGGCGGGTGCGCGCCCACGGCGGTGAACGCGGCGTCGACGAGGCGGTGCAGGGCCGGCGCGAGGTCGGGCGAGTGCGTGACCAGCGGGTGCGCGGCCAGCTCGGTGAGGGTGACCGAGGTCCGTCCGGCCAGCGGGTGGGCGGCGGGGACGGCGGCGACGAGGCGCTCGGAGCGCACGAGCCGCGCGCTCAGGTCCGTCCCGGGCGGCAGCCCGCGCACGAGGCCGAGGTCGAGGGTGCCCGCGGCGAGCCCGGCCAGCTGCGCGCGCGAGTCGGCCTCCTCCAGCTCCAGGCGCACCCCGGGCAGGCGCTCGCGCGCCGGGGCCAGGTGCTCGCCGAGCACGGTGAGCCCGGCCAGGACGGTGAACCCGACCCGCACCCGGCCGGTGCGCCCGGCGGCGGCCTCGCGCGCCGCGGTCCCGGCGTCGGCGGCCTCGGCGAGCAGCCGGCGCGCGTGCGGCAGGAACGCGGCCCCGGCGGCGGTGAGGACGGCCCCGCGCGGGGTGCGCTCCAGCAGGCGCGCGCCGACGGCCGCCTCCAGCTTCTGCACGGCGCGGCTCAGGGGCGGCTGGGTGCGCGACAGGGACTGCGCGGCGCGGCCGAAGTGGCCGGTGTCGGCGACGGCGACGAGCGCGCGGACCTGCTCCAGCGTGTAGTCCACCCGCTCATCGTGGCACCGCGATACCGGTCGTGCACCGGACGATGCCGGATCGATGTTGGACGCGCATGGCCCGGTCTTCCTACGGTGGCGGGACCCCGACCGACCCCGTCCCCTGGAGACCGCCGCGATGACGCTGCAGACCCACACCGTCGTCCCCGACCTCGCCGGCCTGCACCTGGGCCGCGGCGAGGCCAGCACCGACCGCGTCACCGGGATCCGCCTGTCGCGGGCGACGCTGCCGCTGGGCAGTCCCGTCAGCGACGCGAAGGTCTTCACCGGCCGGCAGCGCCCGCTGACCGAGGTCGCGTTCCTGTTCGCCGAGGTCGTCACCGAGAGCGGCCTGACGGGGCTGGGCTGGAGCTACTCCAAGCGCGCCGGCGGTCCGGGGCTGTTCGCCCACGCCCGCGAGATCGCCCCCGACCTGCTGGGGGAGGACCCCAGCGACACCGCCCGGCTGTGGACGAAGCTCGTGTGGGCGGGCGCCTCGGTGGGCCGCAGCGGCCTGGCCACGCAGGCGATCGCCGCCTTCGACGTCGCGCTGTGGGACCTCAAGGGCCGCCGGGCCGGGCTGCCGCTGGCCAAGCTGGTCGGCGCCCACCGCGACACCGTCGCCGCCTACAACACCTCCGGCGGGTTCCTGTCGGTGCCCCTCGAGGCGCTGGTGGACAACTGCCGCGCGGCGGTCGAGCGCGGCATCGGCGGCATCAAGCTGAAGGTCGGCCAGCCGGACCGCAAGGCCGACCTGGCGCGCGTGGCCGCCGTGCGCGAGGCGCTGGGCGACGACGTGACGCTGATGGTCGACGCCAACCAGCAGTGGAACCGCCAGGACGGCCTGCGGATGGGCCGCGCGCTGGAGCCCTTCGGCCTGGAGTGGATCGAGGAGCCGCTGGACGCGTACGACGCCGAGGGGCACGCGGCGCTGGCCGCCGCCCTGGACACCCCGGTCGCCACGGGCGAGATGCTCGCCAGCGTCGCCGAGCACGAGGAGCTGCTGCGGCTGCGCGCGGTGGACTACCTGCAGCCGGACGCCCCGCGGGTGGGCGGCATCACGCCGTTCCTGAAGCTGCTGACGCTCGCGGAGGTCGCCGGGGTGAGCCTGGCCCCGCACTTCGCGATGGAGATCCACGTCCACCTGGCGGCCACCTACCCGCACACGGCGTGGGTGGAGCACTTCGAGTGGCTGGAGCCGCTGTGGAACGAGCGGCTGGAGCTGCGGGAGGGCCGGATGGTCGTGCCCTCGCGCCCCGGCCTGGGCCTGTCGCTGTCCGAGCGGGCGCGCGCCTGGACGAGCGAGACCGCCGAGTTCGGCGCCCCCGTCCCCTCCTGACCCCACCTCCCGCCGTGATCATGGATGGGTGAAGCTTCACCCGTCCATGATCACGGCGGGGGCGGGGCGAGGTGAGGTGACGGAGAGGTGGGCGGTCGGGCAGGGGCGGCGGTCGGGGTCGGGGGCGGGCGGCGCCGGACCGGGGCGGTGGTGCGGGGCCGATAGCCTGGGACCCGTGAGCGAGCCCGTCGGCAGTGCGACCGAGCCGGTCCCCGGCACCACCCCGCAGGAGCCGCCGGAGGTCGCCGCCGAGCGCGCGCACCGCCCCGTCCTCGTCGTCGACTACGGCGCCCAGTACGCCCAGCTGATCGCCCGCCGGGTGCGCGAGGCGGACACCTTCTCCGAGATCGTGCCCAGCACGATGCCGGTGGCGGACATGCTCGCCAAGGACCCGGCCGCGGTGATCCTGTCCGGCGGCCCGGCCAGCGTGTACGCCGAGGGCGCCCCGCAGGTGGACCCGGCGCTGTTCGAGGCCGGGGTGCCCGTGCTGGGCATCTGCTACGGCTTCCAGGCGATGGCCCAGGCCCTGGGCGGCGAGGTCGCCCGCACGGGCGCGCGCGAGTACGGCGGCACGACGGCCACGGTCCACCCGGAGTCCTCGACGCTGCTGCGCGAGCAGCCGGCCGAGCAGTCGGTGTGGATGTCGCACGGGGACTCCGTGGCGCGCGCGCCGGAGGGCTTCCGCGTGGTGGCGCAGTCGCCCGGTGCCGAGGTCGCCGCGTTCGAGGACGACGAGCGGCGCCTGTACGGGGTGCAGTGGCACCCGGAGGTCAAGCACTCCGCGCACGGGCAGGACGTGCTGGTGAACTTCCTGCGCCACGGCGCGCGCGTGGACCCCGACTGGACGACCGGCAACGTCATCGAGGAGCAGGTCGCTCGCATCCGCGCGCAGGTCGGCGACGGCAAGGTCATCTGCGCGCTGTCGGGCGGGGTGGACTCCGCGGTCGCGGCCGCGCTGGTGCAGCGCGCGGTGGGCGAGCAGCTGACGTGCGTCTTCGTCGACCACGGCCTGCTGCGCGCCGGGGAGGCCGAGCAGGTCGAGCAGGACTTCGTGGCCGCCACGGGCGTGAAGCTGCACGTGGTCGACGCGGTGCAGCGCTTCGCCGACGCCCTGGAGGGCGTCAGCGACCCGGAGCAGAAGCGCAAGACCATCGGCCGGGAGTTCATCCGCGTCTTCGAGCAGGCCGCCCGCGACGTCGTGGCCGCCGAGGGCGGCAGCGGCGAGGTGCGCTTCCTCGTGCAGGGCACGCTGTACCCGGACGTGGTGGAGTCCGGCGGCGGCGAGGGCGCGGCGACCATCAAGAGCCACCACAACGTGGGCGGGCTGCCGGACGACCTGACGTTCGAGCTGGTGGAGCCGCTGCGCGCGCTGTTCAAGGACGAGGTGCGCGCGGTGGGCCTGCAGCTGGGCCTGCCGGAGGCGATGGTGTGGCGCCAGCCGTTCCCCGGCCCCGGCCTGGCCATCCGCATCGTCGGCGCGGTGACCCCGCAGCGGCTGGAGGTGCTGCGCGCGGCGGACGCCATCGCCCGCGCGGAGCTGACGGCCGCGGGCCTGGACCGCGAGATCTGGCAGTGCCCGGTGGTGCTGCTGGCGGACGTGCGCTCGGTGGGCGTGCAGGGCGACGGGCGCACGTACGGGCACCCGGTGGTGCTGCGCCCGGTCAGCTCCGAGGACGCCATGACGGCGGACTGGACTCGCCTGCCCTACGACGTCCTGCAGCGCATCTCCACGCGCATCACCAACGAGGTGCCCGAGGTGAACCGGGTGGTGCTCGACGTGACGAGCAAGCCGCCGGGCACCATCGAGTGGGAGTGAGCCGCTGACCCGCTGAGGCGGGGGCGGCTCAGCCGCCCGGCCCGCGCACGGCGCGGGCCAGGCGGCGCACGGCCTCGGGCACCTGGCCGGCGTCCAGCCCGGCCACGCACAGCCGCAGGTGGGCGGCCTCCTCCTCGGCGACGACGTAGTGCCGCCCCGGGCTGACGGCGACGCCCTCCGCGAGGGCGCGGCGGGCCACCTCGGCGTCCTCGGCGCCGCGGGGCAGGCGCAGCCACAGGGAGAACCCGCCGCGCGGCGGCGTCCAGGTGCACTCGGGCAGCTCGGCGGCCAGCGCGGTGCCCAGCGTGCGGACCCGGTCGGCCAGCGCGGCGCTGAGCGCGCGCAGGTGCGCGCCCCAGCCGGCGCCGGTGACCAGCTCGACGGTGGCCTCCTGCAGGGGCCGGGAGACGAACAGGTCGTCGACGACGCGCAGCGCGGTGATGCGCTGCAGGACGGGCCCGCGGGCGACGACGCAGCCGACCCGCAGGCTGGGCGCGGCGGTCTTGGTGAGGGAGTTGACGGTGATGACGCGCCCGTCGGTGTCGTCGCGCAGCAGCGACGGCGGCGGGGTGGGGCCGTGCCCGAGCCAGCGGGCGAAGTCGTCCTCGACGACGAACGCGCCGGCGCGCGCGGCGGCGTCCAGGACGGGCCGGCGGCGCGCGGCGGCCAGGACGTGCCCGTCGGGGTTGGCGTAGGTGGGCTGCAGGTACAGCACGCGCGCGCCGGTGGTGGCGAAGGCGCGCTCGAGCAGCTCGGGGCGCACGCCGTCGGCGTCGGTGGGCACCGGCACGGGTGCGAGCCCGGCGCTGCGCAGCAGGGAGATGACGCCGGGGTAGCCGGGGACGGCGACGAGGACGGGGCTGCCGGCGGGCACGAGCGCGCGCAGCACGGTGGACAGGGCCCCCTGCCCGCCGGGGGTGACGAGGACGTCCTCGCGGTCGGCGCCGAGCTGGTGGGCGAACCAGGAGCGCAGCTCGGGCAGCCCGGCGTGCGGGGGCATCGACCAGGCCCGGGGGCGGCGGGCGGCGCGCGCGGTGGCGGCGGCGAGGCGGGTGGTGGGTTGCAGGCCGGCGTCGAGGTAGCCGCGGGCCATGTCCAGGACGTCCTCGGGTGGGGCGGACAGGGCGGCGACGACGTCGGCGGCCTGCACGGGGGAGGCGCCGAGGGCCACGCGCTGCCAGTCGGTGTCGGCGGAGCTGGTGCGGGTGGGGCGGGCGACGTAGGTGCCGGCGCCGGGGCGGGTGGTGACGGTGCCGTCGGCGACGAGGGCGTCCACGGCGCGCTGGACGGTGACGGGCCCGACGCCGAGGTCGGCGACGAGCCGGCGGCTGCTGGGCAGCCGGGCGCCGGCCGGCAGCCCGCGCGCCAGCTCGCGCAGGTTCGCCACGACGACCGCCACACTGCTACCCGAGTCCACGGACAGGGACGGTAGCGCTACCCGAGCGGGCCGAGCGCCGCCGGGGGGCGTGACGCGGCCCACGCCGGGCGCGCCCGGGCGCCCGGCGCGGCCCACGTACGCTGGAGCGGTGCCCGGCCCGTCCCGTCCCGCCGCAGGTCCCGGGCGGGCGCGCGCGCTCGCGCTGACCGCCGTGGCGTGGACCGCGGTCGCCGTGTGCGTGGTCCTGGGCTGGTGGCAGTGGCGCAGCGGCAACGTCGTCGTCTCCGCCCCTCCGGCGCAGCAGCCGGTGGTGGCGGTCGAGGAGGTCGTGGCCGCGGGCGCCCCGGACGGGCGCGGCGTGCTCGTGCAGGACGAGGTGGGCCGCCGCGTCGTGGTCAGCGGCGTCTTCGACCCGGCCGTGGACCTGCGGGTGCCCTCGCGCCGGGTGGACGACGAGGTCGGCTCCTGGGTGGTGGGCGTGGTGCGCTCGAGCGCCCCGGACGGCACCGAGCGCGGCACGGCCGTCGTGCGCGGGTTCGTCCCCGAGGGCGCCCCGGCGCCGCCGCTGCCGGCCGGCCCCGTCGAGGTCACCGGTGTCGTGCAGCCCCCGGAGGGCTCGGACACGGTGCCCGCGACCCGGGCGCTGGGCCCGGGGGAGGTGCGCGTCGTCAGCGCCGCCGACCTCGTCAACCGCGTCGACTACCCGGTGGCGAACGCCTACGTCACCGACACCGCCCCGCAGGCGGGCCTGGTGGCCGTCCCGCCGTCCGACCCGGGGCAGGCCACCCGCCGGCTGGACCTGCGCAACCTGGCCTACGCCGCCCAGTGGTGGGTGTTCGCGGGCTTCGCGGTGCTGCTGTGGACGCGGTTCCTGCGCGACGACCGCCGCGACCGCGAGGCCCTGCGCGCCGCCGAGCCCGCTGAGCCCGAGGGGGCCGCCGGCCCCGCGGGGCCGGCCGAACCGACCGACCCGACCGATCCGCGTCCAGGAGGACGAGACATGAGCACCGCCCGATGAGCGCCGACGCCGGGCCCCGCGCCGACGGCGGCCCCGACGGCCGCGAGCTGCTGCCGGGCACCACGTCCACCCGCGCCAGCGCGCGCTCCGCGCTGACCCGCTACCGCGTCATGGCGTGGGTGACGGGCATCGGCCTGCTCGTCGTGGTCGCCGGCATGGTGCAGGAGTACGTCCTGCACGCCGGCGACGAGATCACGACGGTCATGGGGCCGGTGCACGGCGGCTTCTACATCCTGCTGCTCATCACGACGTTCGACCTGGGCACGCGGGTGCGCTGGGCGTGGTCGCGGATGCTGCTGACGGCCCTGGCGGGCACCGTGCCGTTCCTGTCCTTCTACGCGGAGCGGAAGAACCACCGCGCCGTCGAAGCCCAGCTCGCCGCCCGGTGAGCCTGACGACCGGCGAGCGGCCGGCGCTGCAGCGCGTCGTCGTGCACGCGGCGCTGCGCTCGCGCGGGCAGCTGCTCGTGGACGGCGACGGGGTGCTGCCGTGGGCGGTGCTGGCGCACGGGGAGACCCCGGCCGCCGGGGTGCAGCGCGCGCTGCTGGCGGTGGGCGCCCCGCCCGCGCGCCCGCGCGGGCCGCTGGAGGTGCGCCACGCGGTGCGGCGCGAGCCGGGCGGCACCGCCGCTGACGGCGTCGTCGTCCCGGCGGGGGGCGTGGACGTGCACAGCGTCCACGTCGTGCTGGCCGCGGAGGTCACCGACCACGCGCTGCGCGACGCGGCCCGCCCGGCGCGCTGGGCGCCGGTGCCGGAGCAGCTGCCCCTGGTGGCCGACGCCGCCGTCGCGGTGGGCGCCGCGGAGGTCGCGCGGGCCACGGGCGCCGCGGCGGGGTCGCCGGGCGCCGACGGGCTGGTGCCGGTGGTGCGCCAGCGGCTGGCCGCCTACGCGGTCGTCGTTAGCCCGGACCAGCGCATCCTGCTGACGCGGCTGTCCGAGCGCACGCCCAGCCCGGGCCGCTGGACGCTGCCGGGCGGCGGGGTGGACCACGGCGAGCACCCGGTGGACGCCGCGGTGCGCGAGGTGCACGAGGAGACGGGCATGGACGTCGTCGTCGACGGCCTGCTCGACGTGGCCTCGGAGCACTTCACGGGCCGCTCCCCGCGCGGGGTGCTGGAGGACTTCCACGCGGTGCGGGTGCTGGTGGCCGCCACGGCCACCCAGGTGCGCGAGCCGGAGGTCCTGGACGTGGGCGGCAGCACCGACCTGAGCCGCTGGGTGCCGCTGGACGAGGCGCCCGCGGTCGGCCTGGTGGGGGTCGCGCACCGCGGCGTGCAGTTCGCCCTGCGCCGCCGCGGTTGCTGAGGGCACGGCTGCCGGAGGCACCGGAAACCCGCTGTTCACGCGCGACCTGTTCCCCGGGCGCCGCGCCGGTGGCAGACTCCGCCCGCGTCACTCCGGCCCCACCGGCCCCGCGGACCCACGAGAGCGAGCCCATGCCCCACCCTCGTCGCGCCCACCCCCTGCTGCCCCTGACGGCCGCCCTCGGCCTGGTCGCCGGTACCGCCCTGTCCGGCGCGGCCGGCGCCGCGGCCTCGACCACCCCCTCGCCGGACCCGGCGCCCGGTGCGGTCGCCGACCTGCTGCCGCCGCCGGAGGACGGCCGCACCCGCGTGCAGATCGGCGCCTTCAACGACTTCCACGGCCGCCTGGAGGCCCCGGAGAGCACCGACGACGGTGAGCCGGTGGGCGGTGCGGCGCAGCTGGCGGGCGCGCTGGACGCCCTGCGCGCGCAGGAGGAGGGCACCGTCGTGGTGTCCGTGGGCGACAACATCGGCGCCTCGACGTTCCCGTCGTTCGTGCAGCAGGACGCGCCGACGATCGCGGCGCTGAACGCGATGGGCGTGGCGCTGTCGGCGGTGGGCAACCACGAGTTCGACGCCGGCTACGACGACCTCGTGGAGCGGGTGGGCGTGGAGGGCCGTCCGGGCCCCGGCGGGGAACCGCCGCTGGCGGCCTTCCCGTACCTGGGGGCGAACGTGGAGCTGGCCGACGGCGGGCCGGCGGTGCCGGAGTACGCGGTGCGCGAGGTCTCGGGGGTGAGCGTCGGGTTCATCGGCGTCGTCACGGCGGCCACGCCCAGCCTGGTCGCCCCGGACGGCATCGCCGGTCTGCGGTTCACCGACCCGGCCGAGGCCGCCAACCGCGTCGCCGACGCGCTCAGCGACGGCGACCCGGCCAACGGGGAGGCCGACGTGCTGGTCCTGCTGGCCCACGAGGGCTCGGCGGGCACCGACTGCGCGCAGGTGGCGACCGAGGGCGACTTCGGCCGGATGCTGCAGGCGCTGTCGCCGCAGGTGGACGCGGTGCTGTCCGGGCACACGCACCAGCTGTACGACTGCGAGGTGCCGGTGCCCGGGCGCGAGCTGCCGCGGCCGGTGCTGTCGGCCGAGGCGTACGGGGTGGCGCTGGACCGCCTCGTGCTGGACGTCGACGACGCCACGGGCGAGGTCGTCGCTCAGGCCCACGAGGTGCTGCCCGTGCAGGGCTTCGCGCCCGACCCGGAGGTGCAGGCGATCGTCGACGCGGCCGTCGAGGTCTCGCAGGAGGTCGGCGCGCGCCCGGTGGGCCGCATCACCGCGGACGTGACCCGCGCGTTCTCCGGCGCCGAGGACGACCGCGGCACCCCGTCCCCGCTGGGGTACCTGGTGGCGGACGCGCAGCTGGCGCTGACGTCGGGGGCGGGTGCGCAGATCGCCTTCATGAACCCCGGCGGCCTGCGCGACGACCTGCTGTTCGCCGGCGGCGAGGAGGAGGACGGGGTCGTCACCTACGCCGAGGCCGCCGCGGTGCAGCCGTTCGCGAACTCCGTGGTGACGATGACGCTGACGGGCGCGCAGGTGCGGCAGGTGCTGGAGGAGCAGTGGCAGCCGGAGGGGTCCTCGCGCCCGTTCCTGGCGCTGGGCGTCTCGCGCGGGTTCGCCTTCACCTACGACCCGCAGGCCCCGGTGGGGCAGCGGGTGGTCTCGGTGACGCTGGACGGCGCGGAGCTGGACCCGGCGGCGACGTACCGGGTCACGGTCAACAGCTTCCTGGCCGCGGGCGGGGACAACTTCTCCACGCTGGCCGAGGGCACCGACCGGGTGGAGCTGGGGCAGACGGACCTGGAGGTCCTCACCACCTACCTGGGGCTGCCGGAGAACCAGCCGCTGACGCCGGACACGGCGCCGCGCTCGTCGGTGGCGGCGGCCCCGGCGCCGACGACCCCGGCGCCCGCGCCCTCGCCGACGACGCCCGCCCCGGTGGTGCCGGCCCCCTCGCCGTCGCCGTCGGCGACCGCGAAGGCGCCGGTGCGCGGCGCGTCACCGGTCCGCGCGGGCGGGACCTCGCGCAGCGCGGGCACGCAGCGCACGGCCCTGCCGCGCACGGGCGCGGACGCGTGGCCGGCGCTCGCGGCGGGCGGTGCGCTGGTGGTGGTGGGCGGCGGGCTGCTCGTCGCGTCGCGGCGCCGCCCGGGGACGCGCTGACCACCCGCTGACACGCCGCCGACCCGCGCTGGCCGGGGTCCACGTCGCTGGACGGGGCCCCGGCCGGCGCTCGTTGTCTACACTCCGACCGTGGCTGGGACGAGGACGCGCGGGCGCGAGGCGGACACCCGCGCCCCCGAGGGGCTCGACGGCGCGCTGGAGGACGACGCGCAGGGGCGCGGGCCGGTGAAGTCGGCGGAGCGGACGGTGCGCATCCTGGAGGCGCTGGCCCGCCCGCCGTACACGTTCACGGTGGCGCAGCTGCAGGAGACGACGGGCTACCCGCGCTCCAGCCTGCACGCGCTGCTGCGCACCCTGGTGGACCTGCACTGGATCGAGCCGCCCACGCCGGGCGGCGGGTACGGCATCGGCGCGCAGGCCCTGCTGACGGGCACCGCGTACCTGGACCGCGACCCGGCGCTGCCGCGGGCGACGGCGGCCATCGAGGCGATCCGCGACGAGGCGGGCTGCACGACGCACGTGGCGCGCCTGGACGGCGGCAACGTCGTCTACCTGGCGACCCGCGAGGCGCCGGACCGGCACCGCTCGGCCTCGCGGGTGGGCCGCTACCTGCCCGCGTACGCGACGTCGCTGGGCAAGGCGCTGCTGTCCGAGCGCACGGCCGCGGAGCTGGACGTCCTGCTGCCGGGCGACGACCTGCCGCCGCTGACGGAGGCGACGGTGCGCACCCGCGCGGACCTGGAGCGCGAGCTGGAGGAGGTCCGCGAGCGCGGCTGGGCGCTGGAGCGCGGGCAGAACCTGCCCGGCACGGTGTGCGTGGGGGTGCGGGTGGAGTACCGCATCCCCGCCACGGACGCCATCAGCTGCAGCCTGCCCGCGGAGCTGGCCACCGACGAGGAGGTGGAGCGGGTCGCCGGGATCGTGCAGCGCCACGCCGGCCGCCTCGCGCGCGAGCTGCGGGCGGCCGGCGTGCGCTGAGGCGCCGGTCCCTCAGCGGGCGGGTGCCACCGCGCGCGCGGGCCGCTCGCGCTCCAGGGCGGTGCCCTCCACGTCCAGCACGGGCAGCCAGCCCAGCCAGCGCGGCAGCCACCAGGCCCGCCGGCCCAGCAGCGCCAGGGCCGCGGGCACGAACACCATCCGCACGACGATCGCGTCGGCGAAGATGCCGACGGCCAGCGCGAACGCGATGGGCCGGATCGTCGCGTCGCCCTCGGGCACGAACCCGGCGAACACCGAGAACATGATCGCGGCGGCGGCGACCACGACGGGCGCGGCCTGGCGGAACCCGGTCGTGATGGCTCGCAGCGGGTCGGCGCCGTGGGCGTGCGCCTCGTGCATCCGCGAGACGAGGAAGATCTGGTAGTCCATCGCCAGCCCGAACAGGATCCCGACGACGATGATCGGCGCCAGGCTGAGCAACGGGCCGGTCGTCTCGGCCAGGCCGAGGAACCCCAGCCAGCCCCACTGGAACACCGCGGTGGTCGCGCCGAGCGTCGTGCCGATGGTCAGCAGGAACCCCAGGACGCCGACGACGGGCACGAGGACCGAGCGGAAGACCAGCACGAGCAGCACGAACGCCAGCCCGACGACGAGGACGAGGTAGACGGGCAGCGCCCGGTCCAGCGTCTGCGAGACGTCGACGCTGACGGCGGTGGTGCCGGTGACGTACGACGCGGTGGCGCCGGCGGTGCCGTCGGCCTCGTCGGCGGCCAGCCGGTCGCGCAGCGCCTGCACGAGGTCGGCGGTCTCGTCCGTGTCCGGGCCCGTCGTGGGGACGACGGTGACGAGCGCGGCGGTGGCGTCGGCGTTCGGCTGCGGCGGGGTGGCCAGCGCCACGCCGGGCAGCTCGGCGGCCTCGGCGCTCACGGCGGCGGCGCGCTCGGGGGCGCCCTCGCCGTCGACGAGCAGGACCAGCGGGCCGGTGACGCCCGCGCCGAAGCGCTCGGACAGGATCTGCTGCGCCCGCGCCTGGGTGCTGTCGTCGGCGGGCAGCTGGTTCAGCGTCGTGCGCAGCGAGGCGACGGGCAGCGAGACGATCCCGAGGACGACGACGACCGCGACCAGGCTGGCCCAGCGCCGGGTGGTGGTGGTGCGCACCCAGCCGGCGTAGACGCCGCGGCCGGTGCCGTCGGCGTCGGCGACCTCGACGTGCCGGCCGCCCTCGTGCGTCAGGGCGCGGCGGGCGCGGCCGGGCAGCGCCCGCAGCCCGACGAGGCCGAGCACCGCGGGCACGAGGGTGAGGGCGACGAGGACGGCGACGACGATGGTCCCGGCGGCCGCCAGGCCCATCTCGGTGAGGAACGGGATGCCGGCGACGGTGAGCCCGGCCAGCGCGATGACGACGGTGGTACCGGCGGTCAGGACGGCCGAGCCGGCGGTGCCGGTGGCGACCGCGACGGCGTCGCGCACGTCGCGCCCGTCCCGCAGCTCGTGCCGGAACCGCGTGAAGATGAACAGCGCGTAGTCGATGCCGACGGCCAGGCCGAGCATGACGGCGAGGATCGGGGTGGTCGACTGCAGGTCGGTGAACCCGGTGAGGGTGGTGATGCCGAGCGCCCCGATGGCCACGCCGACGACGGCGGTCAGCAGGTTCATGCCGGCGGCCACGAGGGAGCCGTAGGTCAGGCCGAGGACGACGAAGGCGGCGACGACGCCGACGGCCTCGGCGGTGCCGCCCAGGTGGAACGGCTCGACCGTCGCCTCGCCGGTGGCCTCCACGGTCAGCCCGGCGTCGCGGGCGCCCTCCAGCGCCGCGCGCAGCGCGTCCTGCTGCTCCTCGGTGACCTCCGGGGCGGGCACGCCGTAGGTGACGGTGCTGTAGGCGGCGCGCAGGTCGGGGGAGACGGTGGGGTTCCGCGGGTCCAGCGGGTTCGTGGCGCTGACGACGCCGGGCAGCTGCCCCAGCTCGGTGACGAGCTGCGTGAGCGGGCCGGCGACGGCCGGGTCGGTGACCTCGGCGCCGTCGGGGGCCTGGACGACGACCTGGGCGCCGGCGCCGCCGGAGGTGTCGCCGAAGCGCTCGTCGATGAGCCGCAGCGCGGTCGTCGACTCCTGCCCGGGGATCTCGAAGGTGTTGACGGTCTCGCCGGACAGGGTCGCGGCGCCCACGCCGACGCCGAGCAGGGCGATGAGCCAGACGGCGACGACGGCGACCCGGTGGCGGAACGCCCCCAGGCCCAGCCGGTGCAGGAAGGTGGCCACGGGTCTCCTCAGCGGTGCGCGGGGTTCTGGTGGTGGTCGTCGGTGGTGGGCCCGGGGTGGCCGAGCGCGCCGCAGGCGGCGCGCACGAGCGCGGGGCGCACGTCCCCGTCCGCGCCCCGGCAGGCCAGCGCGGCGACGGCGAGCCCGCCGAGGGCGGTGACCACGCGGACGGCGCGCTCGTCGGGCGCACCGGGGACGTGACCGGCGGGCGGGTCGAGGTCGGTGCCGAACACCTGCCCGAGCACCCCGGCGACGTCGTCGAGGGGGTGCTGGGGCGACCCGTCGCCGTCGGCGCTGAGCGAGGCCAGCAGCAGGGCGATGAACCCGGGCCGGTCCAGGGCCGTGCGGGCGAGCAGGTCGAGGGCGGCGCGGTCGCGCGCGGGGCCGGGCGGGGCGCCGGCCACGGCGTCGCGCACCTGCACCACCAGGGCGGTGCAGCGCTCGACCACGGCGGCGCGCAGCGCCTCCTTGGTGGGGAAGCGGTGCAGCAGACCGGTCTTGGAGTAGCCGACGGCGTCGGCGATGCGCTGCACGGACGTCTGGTCGACGCCGTGCCGGGCGAACAGCTCGGCGGCGCGGTCGACGATCTCGTCGTCGATCTCCCGGCGGGTGGGTCGGACCACGCCTGGAGGTTACAGGACCGTCCCGGTCCATGATGGACCGGAGTGGTCCGGGGTCGACCTGTCGGAGCAGCGACCTACGCTTGTCCCACGATGAGCACACTCTTCGACGACCTGCCCCTCGGCGGCCCGGGAGCCGGCGGCTCCACCGGCCCGACCCCCGCCGACGGGTCGGAGGGGCCCGGCGCGCGCCGCCGCCCCGGCGCCGATCCCGCGGCCCTGCTGGCCGGGCTGAACCCCCAGCAGCGCGAGGCCGTCGTCCACAGCGGGTCCCCGCTGCTCATCGTCGCCGGCGCCGGCTCGGGCAAGACGCGCGTGCTGACGCACCGCATCGCGCACCTGCTCGCCGAGCGCGGCGTCACCCCCGGGCAGGTCCTGGCGATCACCTTCACCAACAAGGCCGCCGCCGAGATGCGCGAGCGCGTCGCCGCCCTGGTGGGCGACGTCGTCGGGATGGGCGCGCGCAGCATGTGGGTGTCCACGTTCCACTCCGCGTGCGTGCGGATCCTGCGCCGCGAGGCGCACCACCTCGGGATGCGCACGAGCTTCTCCATCTACGACGCGGCCGACTCCCAGCGGCTCATGGCGATGGTGTGCCGGGAGCTGGACTACGACCCCAAGCGCTACGCGCCGCGCTCGTTCTCGGCGATGGTCTCGAACCTGAAGAACGAGCTGGTCGACGAGGAGACGTACGCCGAGCGCGCCTCGGGGGAGAACGGCAACGACGTCGAGCGCAAGCTGGCCGCCGCCTACCGCGCCTACCAGCAGCGGCTGCGGCAGGCCAACGCCCTGGACTTCGACGACCTGATCATGACCACGGTGCACCTGCTGCAGGCGTTCCCCGACGTCGCCGAGCACTACCACCGCCGCTTCCGGCACGTCCTGGTCGACGAGTACCAGGACACCAACCACGCCCAGTACGTGCTGGTGCGCGAGCTGACGGGCACCGGCGACGGGCCCGTCCCGCGCGCCGAGCTGACCGTGGTGGGCGACGCGGACCAGTCGATCTACGCCTTCCGCGGCGCGACGATCCGCAACATCACGGAGTTCGAGGAGGACTACCCGGACGCCCGCACGGTCCTGCTGGAGCAGAACTACCGCTCCACGCAGACGATCCTGTCGGCGGCCAACGAGGTCATCGCCGTCAACGAGGACCGCCGCCCGAAGAACCTGTGGACGGCCTCGGGGCAGGGGGAGCGGATCGTCGGCTACGTCGCCGACGACGAGCACGACGAGGCCTCGTTCGTGGCCGAGGAGGTCGACCGCCTCGCCGACGAGGAGGGCGTGCGGCACTCCGACGTCGCGGTCTTCTACCGGACGAACGCCCAGTCGCGCGCCCTGGAGGAGGTGTTCGTCCGCACCGGCCTGCCCTACAAGGTCGTCGGCGGCACCCGCTTCTACGAGCGCCGCGAGGTCAAGGACGCCATCGCCTACCTGCGGCTGCTGGACAACCCCGACGACCTGGTGAACCTGCGCCGGGTGCTCAACGTGCCCAAGCGCGGCATCGGCGAGCGCGCCGAGGCGGCGCTGGCGGTGCTGGCCGAGCGCGAGCGCATCACCTTCGGGCAGGCGCTGGAGCGCGCCGACGAGGCCGTCGGGCTGGCTGCGCGCTCGCTGAAGGCCGTGCAGGGCTTCGCCCAGCTGGTCGCGGACCTGCGCACGCTGGCCGAGTCGGGCGCCGCGCCGGCCACCGTGCTGGAGGCCGTGCTGGAGCAGACCGGCTACCTGGCCGAGCTGCGCGCCAGCGGCGACCCGCAGGACGAGAGCCGCGTGGAGAACCTCGCCGAGCTCGTCGCGGTGGCCGAGGAGTTCGCCGACGAGCAGCCGGAGGGCACGCTCGCGGACTTCCTGGAGAAGGTGTCGCTGGTCGCCGACGCCGACCAGATCCCCGACGCCGACGGGCAGGGCGTGGTGACGCTGATGACCCTGCACACCGCCAAGGGCCTGGAGTTTCCCGTCGTCTTCCTCACCGGCCTGGAGGACGGCACGTTCCCGCACACGCGCTCGCTGGCCGACCCCGACCAGCTCGCCGAGGAGCGCCGCCTGGCCTACGTGGGCCTGACCCGCGCGCGCGAGCGGCTGTACCTGTCGCGCTCGGCGGTGCGCAGCGCGTGGGGCGCCCCCCAGCAGTACCCGGCCAGCCGGTTCCTCGACGACGTCCCGCCCGCGCTCGTGCACTGGAAGCGCGGCGCCTCGACGGGGTTCGGGGTGACCACCCCGCCGGCGGTCTCGCGGATCGCGCAGCGGCCCGGGGTGCGCTCGCCCGGCAACCGCCCGGTCATCAGCCTGTCGCCGGGCGACCGCGTCACCCACGACTCCTTCGGCATGGGCACCGTGGTCCGCGTGGAGGGGGAGGGGGACAAGACCGTCGCCCACATCGACTTCCGCGAGGGGACCAAGCGCCTGCTGCTGCGGTACGCGCCCGTGGAGAAGATCTAGGGGTTCCGCTCGCGCGGGCCGGTGCGGTCCTGGGACAGTCGCGCGTGCCCACCGGTGAGAGCCCGCCCGGCGCCGCGTCCGGACGCTGCGGCCCCCGGGTCCGCGTCGTCCACCTGACCGGCCCGGTGTTCGACGCCCTGGCCGCCGGTGACCTGGCCGCCGCGAACGCCGCGAGCCCCGTCCCGCTGACGCCCGTCTTCGCCGGTCCCGAGTGGCGCGGCGTGTGGCGGACGCGCAGCGAGCAGGTGCGCCGGGACCCCTCCAGCGCCGCCTGGGTCACCGGCGTCGTCTGGGACGAGGACCAGCAGCTCGCGGTGGGCCGCGCCGGGTTCCACGGCCCGCCCGACGCGGCCGGGACGGTGGAGGTCGGCTACGCCGTCGACCCCGCCCACCGCCGCCGCGGCTACGCGCGCGCGGCCCTGGAGGTGCTGCTGCGGCGCGCCCGCGACGAACCGGCCGTGCGCACCGTCCGGGCGAGCATCGCCCCCGCCAACACCGCCTCCCGGGCCCTGGTGCTCCAGTACGGCTTCGCCCCGGTGGGCGAGCAGTGGGACGAGGAGGACGGCTGGGAGGTCGTCCACGAGGTCGACGCCGGGGCCGCCTGAGCCCACCGTCGCACGGGCGGGGGGTCTTGCCGCAAGGGGGGCCGCCCGTCGCACACTGCCCGCTCCCGCCTCGCAGGAGGCACGGCCCGACGAGTGGAGCGCCAGCGGTGACAGGCGAGGGCACGACGGTCGACGCGACGTCCGCGGACGCGGCCCCGGACGGGCGGCAGGACCCCGGCGGGCCGTTCTTCCACGGCACGCGCGCGGCGCTGCGAGCCGGGGACGAGGTGACGCCGGGGCGCCCCTCGAACTTCCACGCCGGGCGCGTGATGAACCACGTGTACTTCACCGCGCTGCTGGAGACCGCGGTGTGGGGGGCGGAGCTGGCGGTGGCGCTGGCCGGTCCCGAGGGCGACGGCGGGGGAGGGCGCGGCCACGTCTACCAGGTCGAACCCGCAGGTCCCTTCGAGGACGACCCGAACGTCACGGACAAGAGGTTCCCGGGCAACCCCACGGCGTCCTACCGCTCCCGGCACCCCCTGCGCGTGGTGGCCGAGGTCCATGACTGGCAGGGGCACGAGCCCGAGGTCCTCGCCGCGATGCTCGACGGGCTCGCCCGCCTGCGCGAGCAGGGCCTCGACGTCATCGAGGACTGACACGTCCAGCTCGGTCGACGAGCGGTCCGGACCACGGCACCACGGTCCAGGAGCGCGCCGTTCACCGTTGCGCCCGAGCGTCCAGGGCCTCGGCCAGGCGCCGGGCGTCCCCGGCGGGCACGCCGATCAGACGTCTGCTGCGCCCGTCCTCGAGCACGAGCGCGCTGGTGTCGTACCAGCCGCCCTCGACCCGCACCGTGCGCACGCGGCTCCACGGGACGGTCCGGTACCTGGGCAGGCCGTCGCGCAGACCGACCCCCTCGGTCGTGAGCAGGGTCGACGGTGGCCACGCGAAGCAGGCGCAGAGCAGGTAGGCGAAACCTCCCAGCATGACGATCGCGAACACGACGTCGAAGGTGTCGGGGTCGCCGAAGAGCCGGGAGACGGCCAGCGCCACCTGCAGGCCGATGAGGCCCAGGAGCACCGTCCGCAGACCGCGGGCGGCTCGCAGGGGGTAGTACGACCGCAGCCCGCTCAGGTCAGGAGCACCACCCTCCCGCCGCTCTTCCACGGCAGCACCTTCCCAGGGACGGGAGGGCGGGAGGGCGTGGAGGTCGGGGCACCACCCGGACGCCGTGGTCCGAGCAGCCGCCCCTTCCTGAGCGGAGCAGTCGTCGCACCTCTGACCGTCACCGCTGTGCGCTACGGGCACGCACGCCGGGTGCGCGGTCCGGTGCACGGGTGTGCTCCGAGCCGGATCGCCCGCGCGGGCGGTGGTCGGCTGGCACCGTGGGCAGGTGAGCACCGCCCTGGAGCGTCCGTCGTGGCGCCGCGACCCCGCCGCGCTGACCGTGGTGGGGCTGCCCGTGGTGGGGGCGGTGGTGACGCTGGCGCTGCTGGTGCACCTGACCAGCTGGGAGCTGGTGACCGAGAGCGTCGGGGGGCTGGTGTTCGTCCTCGTGACCACCGTGTGGGCGCTGCTGCCGTTCGCCACGGCGGTCGTGGTGGGCGTGAGCGTGCACCGGTACTGGCGCGGGGGGATGGCCGTGGCGCTGGCGGGGACCGTGCTCCTGGTGGCGATGAGCGTGTGGATGTCGTGGGACGTGCTGACCTCGGAGTCGTCCACCGCGGTCCTGGCCCTGTTCTTCTTCCCGTTCATGCAGGCCGCGTGGGTGGGTGCGACGACGGCCGCCGCTGTCGGCGTCGCGAAGCTGCGGGGTCGACGGACGGCGCGCGCGGGAACGGTGTGAGCGGGACGGGTTTCTCGGTCGGGGCGTCCGCGCGCGTGCGGGGCACCGGCCCGGACCTGCCCGCGGCGCGGGTGGGACTGGTCGCGGCTCCCGAGCACCTGCTGCCGCACGACCAGGACGAGCTGGGCGACGTGGCTGAGTGGCCCGTGCCGGTGAGCCTGGACTTCGTCGGGTCCTCGGGCCAGGGCCGCGCCGCTGTGGCGAGCACGGTGTCGCAGCGGGTGCTCTCGCGAGGTGCCGCCCTGCTGCTGGACAGCGCGTCGGGCGGTCCGCCGTGGACACCGCGACCGGAGGCGCTGCGCCGGGGCCCGGACGACTGGGGGCTGCGCTGGCCCTTCGACGGGTGGTGGGTGTGGCCGGACCTGACCGGCGACTTCCCCGACGAGGCGACCTTCACGGTGCCGGCACCGTTGGAGTGGACCACCGGCGGCAGGGTCCACCGGGGCGAGGTGGTGCTGACGCTGGTCGTGCGCAGGTGCTGACCCGCTCGCGGGTGACGTCCCTCAGTGGGCGACGGCAGCGGTGGACGCCTCGGGCGCGCCGTCGTCCACCAGCCGCCACGGCTTCACGAGGACCACCAGCACCGCGGTGGCCAGCACGAGGGCGGCGACGATCACCACGCCCATGGCGCGCGCGTCGTTGCCGAGCACACCCACCAGGGGGGAGACCAGCGCGCCGACGCCGAACTGGGCCGCCCCCAGCAGCGCGGCGGCCGAGCCGGCCGCCTCGCCGTGGCGGGAGAGGGCGAGCGCCGGCGCGTTCGGCAGGGCGAGGCCCGCGCAGAACAGCACCGCCCACAGCGGCAGCGCCACCCCGAGCAGCCCGCCGGTGCTCGTGACCGCGAGCGCCAGGAGCACCGCCCCGGCGAGCAGGCTGACGAGGACGCCGGCCATCAGCACCTGCGCGGGGGAGGAGCGGCGCAGCAGCAGCGGGTTGAGCTGGGTGGCCCCGATCAGCCAGACGGCCCCGGCGCCGAACAGGAGCCCGAACTGCTGCTGGTCCAGGCCGAACTCGCCCTGGTAGACGAAGGAGGCGCCGGCCACGTAGCTGAACAGGGCGGCCATCGCCAGCCCCGCCACCAGGACCAGTCCCAGGTAGGTGCGGTCGCGCAGCAGGCCGCGGTAGGTGCCCGCGGTGGCGCTCAGGCGCAGCGGGGAGCGGGCCTCCGGCGGCAGGGTCTCGCGCAGCGCCCGCCCGCCCAGGACCAGCAGGAGCACCCCGTAGACGGCGAGGAGGACGAAGATCCCGCGCCAGGAGGTGAACCGCAGCACCTCGCCCCCGATGGTCGGGGCGAGCACGGGCGCGGCGCCGATCACCAGGAACAGGCGGGAGAGCATCGTCGCCGCGGCGCGGCCGGTGAACAGGTCGCGCACGATCGCCAGGGCGATGACGGCCCCGGCCGCGGTGCCCACGCCCTGCAGCACGCGCAGCGCGCCGAGGACGGCGATGTTGGGGGCCAGCACCACCAGCAGCGAGGCGAGCACGTGCAGGGCGGTCCCGGCCAGCAGCGGCCGGCGGCGGCCGAGGGCGTCGGAGAGCGGGCCGATCACCAGCTGCCCCAGCGCCAGCCCGACGAGGGTGCCGGTGAGGGTCAGCTGCACCGCGGCCTCGGTGATCTCCAGGTCGGTGACGATCGTCGGCAGCGCCGGCAGGTACATGTCGATCGTCAGCGGCCCGACGGCGACGAAACCGCCGAGCACCAGGACGGTGCGTCCCGTGCTGCGGGCCGGGCGGTCCGGGGCTGCGGCACCGGTGGTGGGCGCGAGGTGCGCTTCTGAGGTCATGTCCGGTCTTCCGTCGTGGGGCTGGGTCGGCCGGGCACGGAAGCCGGCGGCTCCCCGTCCACGCGGCGACGGCGACAACCAGCGCACGGGGTGGATCTGTTCCGCGGCTGCTGCGCCGGTGGTGCGAACTGCTGGTGGGTCGCGGGTCTGCAGCTGCCACGAGTCGCCCGCACGGTGACTGCCAGCGACCGCTGATCGGCGCGGTGAGCAGGCGCCGGGCAGGGGAGCGAGGAGGGCGCAGTGCCCTTCAGCGGGAGCCCGCAGGCGCCATGCTGATCCGGTGCCCCCTCCCGACGCGACGTCGCTCAGCACCCGCGTGGCGTGGGCGGTGCTGGTGGTGCTGGCCGCCCTGACCGGGTACCTGGCGTTCACCCTGCCTGTCCAGGTACCGCATCCGGATCTGGTGTGGCCGCTGATCTGGGTTGTGCCGCTGGCGGTGGAGGTGGTGATCGGTCACCTGCGGGTGCACCCGTGGTGGGTGCTGCTGCTGGTGGGAGTGCCCTTCCTGGTCGCCGGGATCCCCGGCCTGGCCATGAGCACCCCGCTGTGGATCATCGGGGTGCCCTTCCTCGCCCTCTGCACGGCCGCGTACCTGACGCTGGTCAACGCACTGGTGCTCCTGGCGCGCCGCAGGACCCAGCGCCGCGAGGCCAAACGCCGCCAAGCGGTGGCGCCGGCGCGGTGAGGTGACGGCACGAGTGCCGCGGGTGGCAAGCCGGAGCGGACGCGCGCTCGTGCGCTGCGGCCTGTACGGCTGGTTGGGCCAGGTGGGGGGTACGGCTGCGGTGGCGCCCACCGGTGCTCCACGCTGAGGCGGTGCCGATCGAGGACACCGCGCCGGCCACGGCTCCCACGCGCCTGCGCAGCGGGCACCGCCGCTTCGACGCCCGGCGCGCTGCCCGCTCCCGGCTGCTGGGCGCGCTGGTCGTCGACGCCGCCGTCCTGGTCGGTGCCGGGCTGTGGCTGCTGGCCGGGCGCTGGCCGGTGGCCCTCGCGTGGGCCCTGTTCGCGGCCGGTGCTGCGGTGTGGGCGGTCTGGGAGCACCGGCTCGAGCAGGTCGGTGCGGCACGGCTGGAGCGCTCGTGGCTGCACCGGGGACGGCTGTCGGTGGCCTCGGTCGTCGCGGTGGTCGCGATCGCGCTGGTGTCCGCGCTGACGGTGCGCCTCGGGGTGGGGTGGTCCTGGAGCGAGGTCGTGCTGCTCAGCGTGCCGGTGGCCCTCGCGGTGCTGACGACGTCGTGGCGGCGGGGGCGGCGTCCCCGACCTGGTCGATGAGTCGCCCAGCCGGCGACTCCGGCGGCCCTCGTCGGTGCGCACGTGCTGCGGCCTGGACGGTGGCGCTGGTGCTGCTGGGGGCGCTCAGCGGGTACGTGCTCGCCGCTCCTGAGCACACCAGCGCCGCGGTGCCGGTGTGGACGGCGGCCGGTGCCTGCGCGGGCCTGGCGCTGGCTGTGGTCGTCGGTCACCTCCGGGTGCACCCGTGGTGGCCGCTGGCGCCGGTGTGGGTCGGCTTCGTGGCCGGGATGGTCCCTCCGATCTCCGACGACGACGCCCTGTGGGCGGTCGCGGCGGTCGTGTTCGCCGGGCTGGCCTCGGGTTACCTGGTGCTGGTCAACGCGATCGTCCTGGCCGTGGTGGAGACGCGCGAGCACCGCCGCGGCACCGCCGCTGGCCGGGCCCGCGCGAGCAAGCGCTGAGAGCCTCGGCCCACCCTCCAGCCGGTGGCAGGTCCCTCCGTCGGTGGACGTCGTCGTACGAGCTGTCCAGCACGCTGGGCAGGTGCGCACCCCTTCCCGCCTCGCGCTCGCAGCCGCTTGCCTGCCGCTGCTGCTCACCGGCTGCACCTCGACGGCGCAGGCGGACGCGGACGCCGACGCCCGGGCCGCCGACGTCGGCCGCTCGCTGGACCGCACCGCGAGCGGCAGCGACGACCTCGACGACGTCGTGGGCTTCGCCCTGCGCGACGGGCAGGGTGCGACGTGGCCGGCGGTGGAGCTGCTGGAGGTGGCGCCCGGACCCGGCGGGACGGTCGAGGGCACCGTCGTGGAGGTGCGCATCACCGGGTACCGGGTCCCCGACGACGGTCAGGGCTTCGACCTGGGTCCGGACCAGGCCCCGGTGACGCGGAACTGCTACCGCTACGTGCTGCACGCGTGGGGCGTCGACGTCCGTCCGAGCACCGGGGAACCCCTCGCCGAGCGGATCGACCGTGACTGCGAGCAGCGCGAGGTCGTCGACGTGCCGCGACCGCCCCCGGTGCCGCACCTGACGGAGGCGGACACCGAGGCCCTGGAGGCGGCGCTGGCCCGACCCGGTGCCGCGGCGGTGCGGGCGGCGTTGGACGCTGCGCCGCGTCCCGGTGTGCGGGTCGACGTGGGCGTGCACGACGGCTGGGTGGGAGCGGCGCTGTCCGCGGCTCCCCGCGGCAGCGACTGCGTGCTGGGTCGGCGCGGACCGGACGGGCAGGTGCAGGTGTGGGTCCCACCCGCTGTGCTCGTCCAGCCGGGGGAGAGCGGTTGCGACGCGTCGACGGCCGCCGCGGGAGGTGCGGCGGTGCCACCGCACTAGACGGCTGACCTCCGGCAGCGGAGCGCCGCCTGAGCCGACGTCTCGCCGGCGCGGCCGTCGCTGACCGGGCTCCACCGTCTCAGCGCGCGGTTCGAGGCAGTCCGGTCCTCGGCACGAGCGTGCGGTCGCTGCTCGGCCTGGCCGTCTCGGGAGCGGCTCCTTCCCGAGACGGTGACCGCACGTGGACGACGTCGTGACCGCTCGGCGGGTCAGGGGGGCGAGGGCAGCGGGCGGTCAGTGGCCCGCGGCGTGGTGGGCGTTCGGGGCGTCGGTGCGGGCGTCCTCGCGCTGCAGGCGCTTCTCGCGCGACTCGCGCCCTTCCGCCCACACGCCCAGCAGCACCACGAGGCCGAGGGCGATGGCCGCCCACCCCTGCCACGCGCCCGTCGCCTCCTGGACCAGCAGGAAGCCGACGCCGGCGGTGAGCCAGGCCGCGGGCAGCACCGCGCCCAGCCACCAGGGGGAGCGCTTGGACACGACCAGGCGCTGCACCAGCAGCAGGGCCAGTCCGGCGGCGTACATCGCGAGGTGGGTGGTGCTCACGTGAGACCTGCTCTCGAAGTGGAGGTGGAGGCGCGGTAGGCGTGCAGGACGCGGTCGGCGGCGTCTCGGGAGACGACGCCGTCGACGACCACGCCGGCGAGGGGGCCGGGGCCGGGGACCGGGGTGCGCACGAAGGAGCGACCGCTGTCGGTGAGGGCTTCGAGCCACTGGTCCACGGTCTGCTCCCTCGCACGGTGTTCACGCTGAGGTCAACACTGTGCAGGCGGCAGGGGGACGGGTCAGGCGCTTCGAGGGACCGCGCCACGCAGCGGGCCGGATCGAGACCTTCGGAGGACTCGGGGTGTCGGTGGTGAGGCCGCTCGGTCATCGGTGTGAGCGCGCGGCCGGTGCTCGGCTCACCGAGGTGTTCAGCGGGTGAGGTCTTCTCCTGACAGGCCCGTCCCTGTCACCCTCGTCGCGTGGATCAGGGAGACGCCCTCGGCCGCGGGGTCCAGCGCGGCGTCCTGTCTGGAGCGCTGCTGGGCGCGGTGGTCGCCGCGCTGTGGAGCAGGTCGACGGTGAGCGGGGAGGACGCCAGGACGATCGCGATGACGTTCGTCGTGCTGGGCGCCCTCGCCGGGTCGGGCGCCGGGGCGCTGTGCGGCACGCTCATCGCGGGGGTCCACCGGGTGGCGCGGCGTCGCGGTGCGGGTGGGGCGTGGTGGATCAGCGCTGCCGCGGCGTCGATCGCCGGCGTGGTCGCTGTCGGGGGTTTCGGGTTGTGGCCCGTCCTGTTCCGAGGCGCCGTACCGCTGGGGCTGCAGGTGGGCTGGGTCCTGGTGTGCGCTGTCGTCGCGGCCTGGCAGGTCCGCAGCGTGCAGCGGCGCTCGCTGGCCGGGTAGCTCCGCCACCTCCAGCGGACCGTGGGGACGGCTGGGCCGACCCCTCGGGCGTTCGCGTCACCGACATCGACGACCTTCCCTGCTCGACGCGAGCAGGCGGCCGTCGTCCGCCGCCCCACCCGGTGCACCCGCCAGCAGGTGACCAGGTGCACCGCCCTGGTGGCCGGGTGGAGCAGACCGCCGGGCACACCTCACCGGCCGTCGCAGGAGCAGCCGCTCGCGCGGAGGCGGTCGGGCTCCACTGCGCGATCAGCACGTGCGCGGACCGCTCAGGTCGCCGGCTCCCCGGGTGACGACCCGTCGGTGCCCTGAACGCGTTCCAGCGCCCAGGGGATGCGCTCGGCCGGTGCGATGGCCCACTCCAGGACAGCTGACGAGGTCCTCAGCTGGACGACCCGCGCCCCGGGAGCGACCAGCAGCACCTCGGCACCGCGCACCTCGCGCGGCAGCGCAGCGTCCACCGACCGGACCGCGACGGTGACCGGACGCCGGCGCAGGAAGCGCAACCCGCCGACGGTGTGGGCGAAGTCCACCCGCCCTGGGTGCAGGGTCGCCACACCGGGGCGCCACCGCCTCGTCAGCCCGTCCTGGTGCCCGTCCACGACGCGCACGCCGCACTCCAGCCGATCACCGGCGGCCAGGCGCTCACCCACCCGCCGGGTGACCGCCGTGCCGACCCAGACGTTCAGCGGTGCGCCGACCAGGACGATGACCACGGCCGTGAGCGCGACGGTGAGCCCCCCGTCCTCGGGCGCTCCGAACACCCGCGCGACACCCCGCACGAGCACCAGCGTCAGGGCGAACGCCAGGAGGGCGCAGACGAGGACCACGGCGGCGAAGCGCAGTGGTCCGCGTGTGCGCCGGGTCCGGGGCGCCGTTGAGCTGTCGCGGTGCTCAGCCACGCTGGACACCCTGTCCCACCTGCTGCGTGGCCACCCCCGGGTCCAGCACGAGCTGGGCCGTCCGAGCGGGGTCCGCAAGGCCGAGCAGGTCCGCACCACGCCAGCCGACCGGCCACCCGGTGGCGTCGTGACAGGGCACGACGCCGGGGCGTCCAGCACTCACCTGGACCATCTCGGAACCGACCGTTCTCGAGAGAGCGACCGCGCCCGGACGGCGGGATGACCGTCGTCGGCTGAGAAGTGCCAGTCCGGCTCCCGTGATCGACAAGGCCAGGCGTCACTCGCTGATCGCGTTCGTCGTGCGCATCGTCGCTGTCGTCGTGGCTGTGATCGCCCTGGAGGCCACGGTGCCCGATCTGGGGCGGTGGTGGCGGTCGCTCATCGCCGCGCTGATCTCGCTGATCTCGGGCTTGGTGACCGAAGAGGTGCTGCGCCGGCGCGGTTCCTCTGCGGGTGCTGAGGGGCGACCGCCGCGCTGACCTGCGTACGTCGCCGACTGCTGCGTGAGTCGGCGACCCCGTGCCGGCGGACTTCCCAGTCGAAGATCGATCGCGCAGCAGCTTCGACCCGTCCTGCGACGGTGACCGCGGCCGGACGACGCCACGACCGTGGTGCCGCTGCCGGCTGACCTCAGGTCGCTGGAGGCGAGGGCCTGTCCTCCACGAACGGGACCGCTGACGCCGCGATCTGGCGCAGGCCGGGTAGGTGCAGCGTGGTGGTGGTCGGGGCCAGGGCCGGTCCCCAGGACACCTCGAAGCCGAGCCGGTCGTCGGTGGGCATGCCCAGGACGCGCACCGCGCAGGACAGGCGCAGCACGCCGTGACCGTTGTAGGTGTCGTTGCGCTCACCCAGGACCAGGCGTTGGGGCACGTGGTCGACGAAGGCGTGCACCAGGGGGTCGTTGGGCTGGCCGGGCCAGTGCTCCCACAGGGCGCTCTGCACGGCGGCCTCGGCCTCGCTGCGCGCGGGCAGGACCTGCGGGATGAACGCGGCATCGGCGCGGGCGACCAGCCAGGCGGTCAGCCGGTCGGGGTGGGCGAACAGGCAGCGCAGCCCGATCGCGATGCCGGGCACCTCGGCCAGCAGCACCGGCCCGTGCGCGATGGCGCCCAGGCTGCGCCAGGTCTGCTCGGAGTCCTCGATCTGCCACGGCTTCCACGGCTGCTGACCCGGCTCCCACGGTCGGGGGTAGGGGGTGCTCATGCCAGTCGCACCACCTTCTCGGCCAGGTCGTCGAGGTTGCGCAAGGCCAAGACCGTGGTGGTCATCGGTGCGCCCAGCTCGGGCCAGCCGGCCTCCACGGGAAGGCGTGCGTCCTCGGGAACCGTGGGCCACCACAGGTCCAGGTCCTGGACGTACGCCGGGGTCCCGGGGTCCTCACCGCCGGCGCCGCGGCTCGTGCGGTTCCTGCTGTCGTGGTGGGGCTCCAGCCGCAGCCACAGCTGTCCGTCGGGTCGAAGGCCCGCGGCCGGTGCCGGCACGCTCAGGCGTGGTGAGCTGATCGGCAGGCGGGGGACGTGGCGGTGGCCGCTGCGGCTGCCGAAGTGGATGCGGGACTCATCGGCGTCCCGGGCGGCCTGACCGACGGCCTTGACCTCCACCGACAGCAGCAGCCCGTCGGGGTAGGCGAAGACGCAGCGCAGGCCGATGCCGATGCCCGGGCCGGCGCTGAGCACGCACGGGCCGTGGGCCACAGCTCCCAGCCCGTCGTCGAAGGAGGACGACACCCCACCGCTCACCCGCTCAGACTGGCGCAGCCGGCGACCGTGGTCACCTGCGGCAGGTGCCGGTCGCCGCGCTCAGCGACGGGCGTAGAAGGGTCCATGACCATCCCTTGCCGTCATCAGCCCGGTCATCTCGCAAGTGACCGTTTTCAAGATCGCAACCGCGCCCGGACAGCGGCAGAGGGGGACCTCTGAACGACCGTCGATGTGTACGTCTGCTCTTCCTGTGCCGCTTGCAGCGTCCACTTGTGCGGCACACTGACGAACTCATCTGCGTGAGGAGTGCTCGTGACCGGCCAGCCGAAGACTGCATCGATGCGATCAGTTCTCGACGCGCAGGCGCCCGCCTCCAGCCCTCGACGTGCAGGTCGTCTGAGCCAGGTCGGTGCGGCCGTCCTCAACCTTGCGGGCATCGTGCTCCTGCTGGGTGGAGTGGTCACCACCGAGGCGACGACCACCCTCGCGGGCGCCGGCTTGACGTCCATGGGCACCGCACGCCTGCTGAGCGGTAGGCCACAGGGCAGCGCCGGGGAACCCCGCCTCATCCGTGGTCTGCAGGCCTGCGGGCTCCTTGCCATGGCCGCTTACCTGGTGATTCGTCTGACCGCCTGAAGCGTGCTCGAAGCCCGTAGCCGGAACGTCCTCGGTTCGGCATGAGCGTGCGGTCAGCGCTCGGCCAGGTCGTGCGACGACCGACCGTTCCTCGAGCTCCGACCCACGACGCCACCCGCGGTCGGGTGAACCCCCCCGACGTCCTGCCCGGTCGCTCACGGCACGCCGGCGTAGACGACCACCTCGTCCTGGGCGTCGCCGTAGCGGGTCCTCTTCTCCGAGCGCAGTCCGATCTTCGACGCCACCCGTCGGGAGGCGGTGTTGCCGGGGGCGGTGATCGCGATCAGGCGGGGCGCGTGCAGCACCTCACGTGCGTGCTCCCGCACCGCGGTGGCGGCCTCGGTCGCGATGCCCTCCCCCTGTCGGTCCGCGCGCACGTGGTAACCGACCTCCAGTTCGTCGACGCCGTCGACGTGCTGCACGGTCAGCCCGCAGTCGCCCAGGAACTGCCCGGTGGACCGCTCGACGAGCACCCAGAGGCCGAAGCCGTGCTCGCGGTAGGAGGCGCGGGTCCAGTCGATCCACGCCTTCGCCTCCGCCCGAGTGCGGGGCCGGGGGTAGTGGGCCATCACCACGGGGTCCGCGAGCAGAGCCGCTACGTCGTCGAGGTCGTCATCGCTCATGGGGCGCAGCAGCAGGCGGGCGGTGGGGGGTGGGACGTCCACGGCGGTCATGGTGCCGCTGACGAGGTCCTCCTCGCACGCGCTCCCGGACCCGGGTGCACCGTCGCCGACGGTGGTGCGGCGTCGCGTGGTGCTGGCCGTGCCCACCACCCAGCCCGCCCCCGGCCACGGACCCGGCCAGCGGGCCGGCCACCTGCTCGGCCACGCCCGCGTCTCGACCACCGCCCGCCTGCGGGCCGGCGCCGTCATCGGCGTCCCCGGAGCCACCCCGTACCGCAGCCGGCGGCGCACCGCGGTGGCGCTCGACGCTCCCAGCCCGAGGGTGGAGACGACGACGATCAGCAGGACGAGCCGGTCAGGCTCTGACCCCACGCTCACGGCCGCGGGCGTGGTGCGGTGGTTCATCCGCCTCGGCGTGCCCGGTGGACCGTACGGTGCCGCTATGGGGGACGACGGCGCGACCGGGAGCTCAGCCGCGGACGCGGCAGGACCGAGCAGCGCCTACGTCTCGGACGGCACGTGGACGCAGGAGGCCCTGGCCGACTACCGCCGACGCGCCCAGGAGCTCATCGCCGCCGTCACGGCTCACGTGGACCTGACGGCGCGGCGCGGCGGTCGGCAGCGCGAACTGCCCGCCTACTTCGCTTCGGCCGAGGGTGTGCGACGTGCGGTCGACGCCTTCACCGAGGCGGAGTTCGCCTGGTGCGGGTCGTTCCCGGTGCGCGCCGGTGGAGGGGGCGAGGAGGACGAGGAGTTCGACGAGGAGTTCGACGAGGGCCCCGTCGCGGACCCGTCGGTGGCCGAGGCCCCGGTGCTGTCCGTGCTGGCCCGGTGGGACTACGTCGTCACCGATGTCGAGGCTTTGCTGCGCCGCGGCCGGGAGGGCTACCTCACCGCCTGGCCGCAGGACACCGAGGACGACGCCGTCGTGCGGGTGCACGACCCGGAGTCAGCGGTCCGCGAGATCCTGCACGGACCCCAATTGCCCGTGCTCGACGACACACCTGGGCTGGAGCCCGCTGCGTCCTTCCTGGAAGTGGTCCGTCACGCCCGGGAGGACGAGGAGGCCGTGTGGGAAGACCCCTTCGGCGTTCTCGGTGAGGAGCAGCGGTAGGCGGACCCGCCCTCGACGTCGTCCGTTCTCCCTCCCCGCGCTGCGTCTCACGAGCGGTGACGGTCTCAACCGGTCAACGCAACGCCTCGTTGAGGACTTCAGAGGGTGTCTGCCATCCCAGGGTTTGTCGAGGTCTGCCGTTCAGGCGGGCGGCGATCTCATCCAGGTCCGCCTGGCTGAAGGCGCGCAGGTCCGCGCCCTTGGGCAGGTACTGGCGCAGCAGGCCGTTGGAGGGGGCACCTCCCACGGAGTGGGGGAGTCTCGTTCGAGCCGCGCTGCCAGGGTGAGCGCGGGTCGGCGAAGTAGACCTGCACGCCGGTCTCGATGCTGGGGGCACCTCCCGCGCGAAGCGTGGGGGAAAGCGGGCGTGCTGGGCCATCTCCATCCCGCGGTCCCAGGTCAAGGACTTGCGCAGCTGCGCGGGCATGCGCTGCACGGCCTGGGCCAGGGCCGGGCGCACCTGCTCGGCGGTGCAGCCGGCCGGCAGGGCCACCAGCATCACAAAGCGCGAGTGACGCTCGACCGTGCTGGTCGACGGGGGGGGGGCGATGGCGCTGGGGCGGGTGCCGAAGACCAGGTCGCCCTCCCAGTGCCCGGGCACCGCCCGGTCGGCGACCTCGGCCGGGCGCTGGCTGATCGGGACGGTGTCGACCAGCTGTCCGTGGCCGCAGGGGCGGCGTTTGGCGCGGGGAAAGCGCATGGCCCGCCCGCTGCGCAGCGCTTGAGTCAGTTCCTTGCGTAGGGCGCCTCTGGCCTGCACGAACAGGCTCAGGTAGATCGCCTCGTGGCTGACGCGCATGGCCTCACCGTCTTGATCGTCACCGAAGTCCACGCGCAGGCGGGCGGCGATCTGCTGCGGGGACCAGCCCTGGGCCAGTTGGACATCGAGTCGTACTCGACCCGGGCCCGCAGCCGCTCGTTGCCGGCGAGCTTGCACGCCTTGGGGCGCCGCCCGCGCTGCCAGGCGCGGGCCTCGGCGAGCCCGGCGCGGTATCGGCCGCGGCCACCGTTGCGGGTGATCTCACGGCTGATCGTCGAGGCCGCCCGGCCCAGGCGCCGGGCGATCGAGCGGGTGCTCTCGCGCGCGGCGATGCCACGACTGATCTCCTCCCGCTCGAGCGCGCTCAGCTGGTGACCCGCCCGGCGCCGCGCCGGCTGGCGCACCCCACCGGTCGCGGCCACGAAGCAGCGCACCGTCGCGGGCCGGTTGATGCCCAGCGAGCGTGCGATCGAGCGCAGCGACTCACCCGCACGCCAGCGCGCCCACACCTGATCCTGCTGATCCGCGGACAGCCCGAACGTCTGCACCGGCTCCACCTCCACACCCACCACACCATGATCAGAAGAGGGTGTTGCGTTGACCGGTTGAGACCGCCACCGTCTATGAGACAGCAGCTGCGCCCGGACGGCGGGATGACCGTGTCGTTGTCGGTGAGGGTGCGGGAGATCAGGTTGTCCAGCGCACTTCGCCATCGACGACACGGTCGGTGGGGTGCAGGCCCAGCCGGTGGGCGACGGTCGCTGAGGCGTGGTGGTCGGGGTGGACGTGGGCGCTGAACCGGTGAGCACCGCGTGCCGTGAGCCAGGCGACGACGGCCGCGGCCGCTTCGGTGGCGTACCCGTTGCCCTGATGGTCGTAGCCGACGACCCAGGCCAGCTCCGCTTGTACGGTCCCGGTGTCTTCTGCGGCCTGGTCTTCGACTCGTGTGAGGGTGGCCTGGACGGTGCCCAGCAGCGGGCCGCCGTCGCGGTGGCGCAGCATCCAGTTCAGCCAGCCGGATCGGCCGTCGGGTGAGGTGCCGAGAACTTGGCGGGCGAAGCGGGCGGCCAGCTGCTCGCGGGTATCGGGGGCTCCTCCGGTGAAGGTGTGCAGGCTGGAGTCGTTGAACAGAAGGAACGCTTCGTCGGCGTGTTCGCGTCGCAGCGGCTCGAGTAGAAGGCGACTGCTGTGCAGCTGCTCAGCCTCGGGCCACTGGTGGTTGATCATGTGTTGATCATGCAGGGTCGCCCGCGCCAGCTCGTGTCACACGATCGGCGGGATGACCGCGTGGTGTCCTCGATGTGGAGGGACAGGGTGGTCAGGGCCGCATGAGCAGGAGTCCGTCGCCCCAGCCGTCGATGATCTCCGTCGTGCGTTGGCGCCCTCCGGCTGCGTCGTGGGCCGCGCATCCTGCTTCGACGCGTACGAAGGCGTCCCGCAGCGCGGCCGGATCGCCGTCCAGGGTGCGTCGCAGCAGGGGCAGCAGGACGTCTGCGGGCCAGTCCGGCAGCGGGTGCTCGCGCAGCTCCCACGGCAGGTACTTGTGGTACGGCCGCACCCGCCCGGCGAGGGCGAAGACGACGTCGAGCAGCCACGGCATCGACTCCGCCGCATCCAGGCGGCATTCCAGCCGGTGACCGTCGCGGTCGGATTTCAACGCCCGGTAGACGTAGTTGAGCCAGCCGTCCAGGCGGCTGTGCTCCACCAGGACGGCTTCGATCTCGTCGGGGGACAAGGTGGCCTGGCGGTGCAAGGCTGCGGCGATGCGGCCGGCGGTGCGGTCCAGCAGCGTCGGGGCCCAGGCGAAGGACCAGCGGAACCCCCAGCCTCCTGATCCGAAGGCGGGTACCTGTTCCAGGTCGGTCAGAGTCACCGGCAGCTCGTCGACCGTGGTGGAGCGGATGGCCCAGCGTTGTTGAGCGGCTTCGTCGCTGAGGACGACGTAGATGTCGAGGTCGGAGCGGTCCGTGGCCATGCCACGGGCAGCGGAGCCGGACAGGACGAGCCCCAGCAGACCGTCACGGTGCTCGGTGTCGTTGCGCTCGGCCAGGCCGACGATGAGCCGCTGGTGGTCATCGCTGAGGTGGTCAGGTAGTTGCAGGTCCACGCATGCCCCGTCCGCCCCGACCGACCGGCCGGAGTCGGTCGAGGGTGCCACGCCGGCCTCGACGACTGCAAAGGGATTTCTCGCGGACAGGCATGTCGGGGCGGTCGTCGCCTCCTGGTCTGCGGGATGAGCGGGCGCCTACCTGCACGCCGCTCACCGCACGGGCGATGTGGCTCCACGCCCACCGTCGGAGGAAGACGTCGTGGTGGTGACCGTTCAGGAGCGTCCCCGATCCGCTGCAGCAGGAGCCCGAGCCAGCACCGAGTCGCGCACCTCGTCGCGCGGCGCAGCACTGTCGAGCCGGAGGACCGGACAGCTCACGGTGGCCAGCCACTCCTCGTGCGCCCTGCGACTGCGCCCGTCGAAGGTCGGGTCGTCGTACCTGCGAGCCCACGCGAGGAAGGTCTCCAGTGCGCCTTCGTCCACCGGACGCTGGCTCCGACGCACCCGCTCACGCGCCTCCAGACGCGCCATCCGCTCGGTCGGGTTCAGGGTCAGGAACACGACAGCGTCACAGCCTTCGACGACGGACTGCCCCCACCCGAGCATCGAGCCGGACAGGACCCACGCTCTGCGCGGGATGAAGACCTGCTGCATCAGAGCCACGCGGTCGGCCGGCGGCCGCTCGCTCGTGTACGGCGGGTCGCTGGGCCACCAGAAGTAGTCGTCGGCGTCGGCGTGCGGGACCGCCCAGGCATCGGCCACGGCTCTCGCCAGAGTGGTGGTCCCACTGCCGCTCGCGCCTGTGATGTGAAGGCGGCACGGTCGCACCTGGCCAGGGTGTCACGAAGATCCCGCTCACGGTGAGCGCTCTTCGCCAAGACCCCGACGTCGCGGGCTACTCAGGACCACGCACCACGCGGGATGACCGCGAGGTCCGAGTCCCTACTCGCATCTACCCCGGTGTGAGGTGTCGTTGCGGATGGTGGCGTAGAGCAGCATGTCCCGACGCTGACCCCCAATGCTCTGGTGGCTGCGTAGTAGTCCCTCCCGTTGGTACCCGGCGTGCTCAGCGGTACGGATCGAGCCCTTGTTCCACGGTTCGATGTGCAGCTCAATGCGGTGTGCGGCAGGGATGGTCCACGCGAACGAGGTCACCAGGCGCAGCGCCGCGCCGGCCAGACCGCGCCCTCGTGCTGATGCGACGAGGCTGTAGCCGGCGCTGAGGCGGCCTTCTTCGAGGTCGCGCACCCACAGCCCGATCTGCCCCCGGGCCTCGTCGGTGTTCGGATCGGCGATGGCGAAGGAGTACCCCACTCCCTCGGCCAGGCGGCCACGTTGGCGCTGTACCCACTGCAGGGCTTGCTCCTCATCTGCGTGAGCGGGCAGGCTCCCGGTGAGTGGGACGTAGGGGTCCTGGGACAGCTCCATCGCCATGACGACGTCCTCTGCGCGAAAAGGGCGCAGGACGACGACGGCCGCAGCGAGACGCGCCGGCTGAGGAGGAACACCGTCCATCACCTGTGGTCCCGCGGGAGTCATCTAGTGAGGGTAGAGGCGATGTCTAGCCGTGGTCACCGACTCTGTGATCTTCCGACATTCGACATGAGCGGAAGATCATCAAGCCTGCTGTGGCGCTGCGCGGTGACGGCCTGGCATCGCAGAAGCGACCCGTTGTGCGACCGTCGCTGCATCTGAGTCCAGTCACGAAAACGTGCTCGCCGGGACGTCCTGTCCCAGCGGAGCCGTCTACCGGTGGTGACGCTTGCGTTGCTTCAGCAGCTCTCGTGTGGTGACCGCCAGAACGGTGAGGCCTGCGACCACCAACAACAGGCTGAAGATGACCGCCCAACCACGGTTCTCGGTCAGGGTAAAGCCCCCGTAGCCCACAATGATGACGGCCAGGAGCCCCAGCGCCCAGGGGCGTACGCGGCGGTCAGCGCGCTCAGCGTCGCTGCTGGGACTGCCCATCGCCTGGGCATCGCATCGCCGTCACTAGGCCGGTGGCGGGCAGGCACGGTCTTCGGCCATGTGGGTGTCTGTCGTGCAGGCAGCCGGCTCGGCGATCAGCCAGGGTCGTGGTGCCCGTCGGCAGGGGTGGCACCCACCACGAGGAGACCGGCCGTGGTCGTAAGTCCCTGGCGCCTAGTCCGTCTTCAGGCTGCGGTACAAGGTGGCGCGCGAGACGCCGATGGCGGCGGCGGCCTCGCTGGTGCTGCGCCCAGCGGCCAGCAGGGAGCGGGCCGCGGCCAGCTTGGCGGGGGTCATGACCGGTGGGCGGCCGCCGTGGCGGCCGCGGGCAGCGGCGGCCTGCAGCCCGGCGCTGGTGCGCTCCCGCAGCAGGTCGCGTTCGAACTCGCCCAGCGCCCCGAACAGGTGCAGGACCAGACGGCCGGTGGCAGTGGTGGTGTCGATGGACTCGCTCAGGGAGCGAAAGCCCACCCCGCGCCCATCGAGGTCGTCGATGAGGGTCAGCAGGTGGCGCAGGGAGCGGTCCAGGCGGTCCAGGCGCCAGACGACCAGCACGTCGCCGGGTCCGAGGCGGGCCAGGACGTCGTCCAGGGCCGGGCGCTCTGCCAGGGCACCGGAGGCGGTGTCGGACCAGACCCGGTAGCAGCCGGCCGCGGTCAGGGCGTCGTGCTGCAGGGCGGGGTCCTGGGCGGTGGTGGACACGCGGGCGTAGCCGAGCAGGTGACCGGGTCGCGCGGCTGTGCGCTGGCTGGGCGTGGTGGTGGGCATGGGCGGGACCGTCTCAGAAGCCGCGGCCACCGCGCTGGTGAGCGGCCGGTTTCGGGCACGGGTTGTGAGACGGCGCGTCGCGGCCCTCAAGCCGCTTGGTCGGGGCGTCTCGGAATCGGTCACTTCTGCGAGGGCTGGGCTAGCTAGGCGGCGCCTTGCGCTGGCGCTTCAGCCGGGTGGCGAGCTGCACGCCTCTGGGCATCCTTGATCCACCACGAGCCGACCGGTGTCGGCTCGCTCAGTCGATGCGCGGAGGTCCCTTCGTGAGCCAGCAGTCGCAGCCATCCCCACGCGCCGGCCTCTTCGCCTCCGGGGCGTTCTTCAGCCTCATCGGGGTGGCGGTCTTCCTCTTCTTCACCGACGACCTCACCGATCGCTCAGCTCGGGGTGTGCCGGTGTGGGTGATCGGTGCCCTGTTGCTCGTCTGCGGCATCGGCCTGATCGTCGCCGGGCTGCGCCGAGGACGCGCCTAACGGAAGCAGCCATCGACGCTGCGCCCACGGACACCAGTGAGGCAGTGCGGCGGTGTACAGCTCACGAAGGATCGCTTGTGAGATGGCCGGTCGAGCACCGTTCGCATGCTCCTGTCGATGACTGAGTTGGGAGGCGCCCGGCAGCAGGGGCGATCTGCCGCCGCTCGGACCCGTCCGCAGGCGCTGCCTGCGGCGGCCTTGTTCAGCAGCACCATCGTCCGTCTCCGCGCTCCGCCCCCTCACCGGTCGCTGTCGCAGCCTCCACCACATCAGCAGACACCCGACCCGGCAGAGCACCCGGGAAGCACTCGAAGGTCCGGCGTCGCAGCCTGCATCATCAGGGAGTGCTCAACGACCCCAGCGCTCTACGTGCAGCACTGCGTGGCACCGTCCTCGACGACCTCCCGGTGAGGGAAGGTCCGTCCCGGACCTTCGTGGTCGAGGGCTTGTCCCCAGAACGCCTCCTGGAAGGGTGGCGCGTTGCCCGGGCCGCCCTCAGCGTCACCGGGCGGTGGCCCATCGCGGACAGCGGCACAGCCCACACCTTCCCGGACCGCAGTGACGCAGAGCTGGCGGACTTCGCGGCAGCCGTCGGCCGCAGTCGTCCGTGGGAGGTCTTTCGCTGGCACCACCACGAGGGACCGGCCGAGGCGCACGAGGTGGCTGATTGGAACTTCCCCGACCCGGGCTTCGCGCAGGCAGCCCTGCATGAGCTGACGATGCCGGTCGACTGGTCGGACGTGGACTGCTGGACCTACGAGCGTGCCCGCGCCGACTCGACCGTCCGAGAACGGCTCGACGAGGACCTCAAGCGCTACGAAGGGGGACGGAACTGGTACACCCCTCGCGTCGTGGACCTCGTGTTCCTGCCCAGTGAGGTCCCGTGGATGTCGGCCGCCTGGCTCTCCTACTTCGGGGCCATGGAAGGCAGGCCCGAGGCGCGGGTGCCCTTCGGGGCGGTGCTGCGCGAGTGGTACGAGAAGTGGGGAGCCGAACTCGTGGCCTGCTGGGGCACCATGCTGCAGTTCGTCGTGGGCCGGCCCCCCGCCTCGGGACGGGAGGCGTGGAACCTCAACCGCCAGATCATGACCATGGCCGGAAGCCTTCAAGATCCCCCGTGGATGCGAGCTCTCGCGCTGGAGCGCACCGACACGTGGTTCCTGCACGACCGGCCCTAGAGCGATCGGCAGCAGGTGCGGAGCCGGGACGGTGCAGGCGCCATCGTGTCACGGGTCGGGGCGGGTGCGGGCCTCGGTGACCATGAGGTTGTCCGCGGTCCACGACGCCCAGGACCGTGGATGACGGCCAACCTCGTCCACCATGACGTGTCCTGGCGATACGACGCCGTCGGCCTCCGCGATCCTGCCCCTGATAGTCATCACGCCCAGTGACTTCATGCCCAGTGACTTCACGGTCATCCCGCCGTCTGGGCGCAGCTGCTGTCTCATAGACGGCGAGTCGCGAGATCGCCCAGCCGTGCGCTGCCCGCGCACTCGTGCGACGAGCGAGTGGGTGGTCCGCCGCTCATCGCCCGCGGGAGCGGCTCGGGTGCGGCACGGTGGTTGCTGCGCACGCCGACACTTCAGGGGCGGCGAGAGCACGAGGGGGCGTGAGGCTGTGAGTGGTGGGCTGGAGACGCCGCCGGAGGGCGATGGAGTGGCCGTGGAGCGGGGCGTGGACCGGGACGCGGAGTGGTGTGAGGAGCTGGTCGCGTCTCTGCTGGGAAAGCACCTGCCGTCCCGGGTGAAGATCACCGTCGCCGCCGCCGACGCCGCGCTGGCCGTGGCCGCACTCGATGCCGACGAGGAGGTGCTGCGCCGCAGCGAGGCCCGTCTCGAAGCCCGCCTCGAGGCCGACTCGGGGATCGGCAGCGGAGTCGGCGTGGAGGGGCAGGTGGCGGTCTTCCACGTGGAGGTCGACCACCACCACCGCCCGACCGCCGTGGTCCGCCCCGGTCTGCGGCTGGTGCGGGCCGGAGTGCAGGTGCTGCTCGTCCGCCCGCTGGACGTCGTCGAGACGGTCAGCGACACCTGGCTGCAGCAGCTGATCGGCGGTCCGGATCCCGACCCCTACAGCTTCACGGTCTGCCCGGCGATGTTCACGATCGGCGGGCCGCGCGTCGTGCAGCAGCTGCTGGCCGTCGTCACCGACCGCACCGCCTCCCTGCGCTATCGCGCGAACGCAGCGCACGCCTGCTTCTTCCCCTTGCAGAACACCCCCGACGAGGCCCTGTGCCGCCAGGTGCTGCAGGTCGCCCTCGACCAGCTGCGCGAGGCGCTGCAAGCTTCCCCGTCCAGGACCCGGGCGCCGGAACACGTGGCCTACCTCGTCCGAGCCGTGGAAGCGGCGGTGACGCCGGTCGCACGCTGGCACGACGTGCAGTTCTGGCCGGCTCCGCCGCTGGATCAGCAGGTGCTGACCGAGTTGCTGGCCAGCCCCTGCCGCGACCTGCACTGGCCGGTTCTGCAGATCCTCAGGGTCCTGCCGGGCCCGTTGAACCCGGACACCGCGGCTGTGGTGGCCGAGGTCGCCTTGAGCCACGACGCCAAGCAAGGTGAGAGTGCCACGATCGTGACCGACGAGGCGGTCGAGGTCCTCGGACGCTGCCCCAGCACCGCGGTGGTGCAGCAGGCGCTGGAGCATCTGAGCCGCTCAACCAGCCTGGTGGTACGGCTGGGCGCGATGCACCACCTCGTCCAGCGGGGCGGGCCGGCGGTGGCCAGGGACGTGTGGGCCCAGCTCCTGCTCGAGCGGTCGCTGCCCGCCCGCAGGTACGCCACCAACCTCATCGCCCGCCACGGCAGCGCCCAGGACGTCTCCGCTGCGGTGGACGCGCTGAAGCTGGTGTGGAGGTCCAAGCACGTACCCGCCCGCGAGAACGGCCGATCCGGCCCGCTGCTGGAACCTCCGTGGGGGTCGGAACTCCTGGACTTCCTGTGGCGGCACCGTCAGCATCCAGTCGCCGCCGCCGAGGTCGAGCGCCTGCGTCGGCGATGGCCCAGCGCTCGTCCTGAGCTCACGGCCTGGGTGGCCGAGCACCTTCCCGACCTGGCCCCGACCTCGACCTCGACCAGACACGGCAACCGACCTGCGACGTCACCCGGTCGTAGCGCCGTCCGGTCGCAGCCGCCGTCTCGGAATGGGTCGGCTGTGCGACACAGGAGCCGGTGGCGCAGCTGACTGATCCTCACCGTCCAGACGCGGGGTGCTGACGCAGCCGGGTGCTCCTGCGGGCGCGCACCAGGCGTCGAACCAGGGCGGTCACAGCACTGGTTGGGGTCAGCGCGGCAGCGGCCAGCACGCCCACGACGACGACGGCGACACCGGCGAAGGGATCAGGGTCGAGGACCCCCAGGGCGATCATCCCGGCCGCGACCGCGGCGCTGGGCAGCACGATGCCCGTCCACTGGCGCACCAGCAGGTCGGTCACGAGCTGGGCGGCCACCAGCAGCAGGCCCGCCAGCAGGTAGTGCCCGGCCCCGGCCGGGGACGCCGAGGTGCCCGTTGGCGCATCCAGCGCCCACCCGAAGAGCGCGTACCAGGCACCGGTGCCCAGTCCCAGGGACGCAGCGGTCGCGATGGCTGAGCGCCACGAACGCGTCCGCAACCCGGGCGCAGCCGGCCGGTGCGCCGGGGGCGACTGCCACGGTGAGGTCACTGCTGCTCCTGGTGCTCGTGCGCTGGCGCGGTAGGTGCGGCAAGTGGTGAGCGTCGCTGCAGTCCCGGCGGCGGCCCAGCGTGTACCCGCGGCGGGTGCACCACCTGGGGCAACCTGCCAACACGCCGGTACAGGCGCCAGTACCTCGCGGCGATGTCACTCACGTGCTGCGCCAGCAGTGCGGCGCTGCTGGCGTGCTTCCACCACGGCCACGACGATCGCGTTGACCAGCACCAGGTAGCCCAGCGCCAGCCCGGCGAACATGACGACCGCGACCGCCCACAGGGCGTCGTCATCTGAGAGCGGCGGGGCCATCCCGGCCACGAACCCGACCCACACGGGCGCCAGCGGCCACCACGGGTGCACCTTCACGTGGGCGATCGCCACGGCCAGCGCCAAACCCAGGCAGGCGGTGCCCGTGGTCCACACCAGCACCGCGTCGCTGGTGTGCTCCGGGGCGGCGAACACGTACCCGGTGACCACGGCCAGCAGCGTCACCGCCACTGTCCACGCGCCGGCGCCAGGCCACCGGGACCGGCCGGCGCGCACCAGGCGGTCACCACCTGCAGCAGACGAGCTCACCTGCCCACCGTGCCCGATGCCGGGTGCTGTGGGCCGCGGCTGGCTGATGCCGCCCCCGCACGGCTCACCGACCCACCAGGACGCAGCCAGGTGGACACCAGCAGTGATCGCAGCCTGTCCTCGCGCGCAGCGGCCACCGCGCTGCAGTGCCTCACGGCTCTGACCAGTCTCAGAACGGGTCGTTTGTGAGAGGGCCAAGCCAGGTGCTGGAGGCGTCATCGCATTGGAGAACGGAGTGGAGGCACAGCCGCTTCCTAAGCTGAACACGTACCCGTGCTGATCGAGGTGGTGACCGTCGTCGACGCCCCGGCCGCCGTCGTCTTCGACCTGGAACTGGACGTCGACGTGCACGCCGCCTCCCTGCCCGGCAGCGGCGAGACGGCCACCACCAGCACCGGCTCGCGCCACCTCGGTCCCGGCGACGAGGTGACCTTCCGGGCCCGCCACTTCGGTGTGCGCTGGCGCACGACCAGTCGCGTCACCGCGCACGAGCGCCCGCACCGGTTCGTCGACGAGCAGGTCCGCGGACCCTTCCGCTCCCTGCACCACGAGCACCTCTTCGAGGCCGTCACGGCCCAGCGCACCCGGATGACCGACCGCTTGAGCATCACCGCCCCCGCCGACCTCCTCAGTGAGGTGGTCGCGCACCTCGTGCTGGCGCCCTACCTGCGCCGGCTGCTGCGGCGCCGGGCCGCTCACATCGCGCGTGCTGCGGAGTCCGCGGGGTGGTGAGTCGGCAGAGGCGGTGGCTGACGGTCGAGTGTCCGGGGCGGGCTGCAAGATGGCGGCCGTGCCCGCACGTGACCTGACCCCTGCCGCCCACGGTGACCGTGAACAGGGTGGTGGCCGGTCCGGTGAACTGCCGGCGGGCTACGGGGAGCTGCTGGAGTCGCTGAAGGAGCGGGTGCGCGCCTCGCGGGTGCGAGCGGCGCGCGCGGCCAACACCGAGCTGCTCCGGCTCTACCACTCCATCGGACGCGACATCGTGATCCGCCAGCAGGAGCACGGCTGGGGCGCGAAGGTCGTCGACCGCCTGGCTGAGGACCTGCGAGCCGCCTTCCCCGACCTGCGCGGCTTCTCCCGACGCAACCTGCACTACATGCGGGCTGCAGCCCTGACATGGCCGACCGAGGCGGACTTCGTGCAGCAGCCTGCTGCACAAATGCCCTGGACCCACGTCACCACGTTGCTGGACCGCCTGGACGCCCCTGACCTGCGCAACTGGTACGCCAGCGAGGCCCTGCAGCACGGCTGGTCCCGCGACGTGCTCGCCCACCAGATCATGTCCCGCCTGCACGAGCGCGTCGGGGCCGCGCCGTCCAACTTCACCGCCCAGCTCCCCGCCGCGGACTCCGAACTGGCCCAGCAGCTGACGCGAGACCCGTACGTCTTCGACCACCTGGCGCTCACCGACCGCGTCAGCGAGCGGGCTCTGGAGCAGGGGCTCGTCGACCGCCTGCAAGCCACCCTCACGGCGTTCGGGCACGGCACGGCCTTCGTCGGGCGTCAGGTCCGCTTCCAGGTGGGCGAGGAGGAGATGGTCGTCGACCTCCTTCTCTTCCACGTCCCGCAGGTCCGCTACATCGTGGTCGAGCTCAAGGTCGGGCGCTTCCCCCCGCCTACACCGGTCAGCTCGGCGCCTACGTCGCCCTCGTCGACGACCGCCTGCGCGATCCCGCCGTGCACGCCCCCACCGTCGGGATCCTGCTGTGCCGCGACCGCGACGAGCAGGTCGTGCGCTACGCCCTGGCGGGCGCCCCCGCCGCCATGGCGGTCGCGACCTACACCTACGACACCCTGCCGCCGGAGCAGCGTGCTGCGCTGCCCGACCCCGACCGGCTGGGCGCCGACCTCACGGACGCCCTCACCGCGGCCCTGCGCGACGCTGAGGCTCTGCACGAGGGAACGCCGTCCGATGACGGTGGCGACACTTCGTCCCGGCAGGCCGACGACGGCCGCTGACGACGAGCCGTCGTCCGGGCAGCACGAGCACTACCGTCGAGCCGTGACCGTCGTCGGCCTCCCCGAGCTGCGCCGGCGAGCCTGCGACCTCGTCCGCCGCGTCGAAGCCGGCGAGGAGGTCACCACCACCGTGGGCGGCCGGGCCGCTGCCCGGCTCGTGCCCGCCACCGCCCGGTCCTGGCGCACCTGGAGCGACGTCGAGGAGCTGTTCTCCGGCCCCGCCGACCCGACCTGGGAACGGGACCACGACCTCGCCGACCCCGAGCTCCTCGGGCGCGTGCGACCGTGATCAGGGCGGTCGTCCCCGTCTGACCGGCGCCTCGTCACGCCGCACGGTTCTCCACTCGTCGTACGTCGTTCCCGGCGAGCGGGAACCTCGGCTCCACCGGCCGGCACCGCCTGCCGAGGGCGAGGGGTCAGGACGGCCCCTCCACCGTCGCCAGCACGACGGGTTCCTCCTGACCCGGCCAGGTGCCGCGCAGCGCGAACCCCGTCGCGGATCCCGCCGGCGTGACGACGCGCGGCAGGACGAGCCTGACCCCGGCGTCGACGACGGTCGTCGTCCCGCCGTGGCGGACGACCGGTGCCGTCAGCGGCGGAACCTCGCCCACCCGGAGGTTTCCGCTCCCGCGGACGTGCGTGGTGGACGGTTCCAGCACCAACCCGTGCTCGGTCGCGGCGTACAGGTCGGCCTCGCGGCCACCGGTGAGGACCGTGGCGACCAGGACGGTCAGGAAGACCGGGTCGTGGCAGCCGTCGTACACCCAGCGGTCGCCGAGCGTCGTGTGCGTCATCGTCGTGATCAGGGAGTCCCCGGCTCCCGCCCGGCGCGCCCCGCGGTAGGTCAGCGGCACCTGCAGGACCTGCCCGTCGGCGGTGCCGAGCAGGTGCGTCTCCATCCCGACCTCCCCGTCGGGGTCGTCGAACCGGTACGACCCGAGCCGGGTGAGGGCGGAGGTGTCGGCGTCCGCGGCCCACGGCTGGTGCGGCACCCAGGCCCGCAGCAGTTCCAGCTTCGTGGGCACGATCGTCGCGGGGTGGTGGACGGCCATCGCGCGATCCTGACAGCCGGCCTGCGCCAACTTCGCGACACGCCGTCGCGGAGGCCGCGACACGCCGCCCGCCGCGCCGTGCCCGCAGGCCGGCTGTCAGGTCTCGACGCACGCTCGTCGTGGTGCCCCTCCACGACGAGCGTTCCAGCGCGGCATCACTACCGTCGCTGACGTGCACAGCCTCGACGACCCGCCTCCGGAGGCCACTGCCACCCGCAGCGCCGTCATCGTGCCGGTGCCCGCGGCCGAGGACGTCGTGGGCGAGCACCGCACCCGCCTGGACCGCGCTGCCGGCTGGGGAGTCCCCGCGCACCTGACGGTCCTGTACCCCTTCGTGCCGCCGGCCGAGCTGGACGAGCGCGTGCTGGACGCGCTGGCTGCCGCCGTCGCCACCGTGGAAGCCGTCGAGGTCGTCTTCGCCGGCACTGCCTGGTTCGGCTCCGAGGTGCTGTGGCTGGCGCCGCACCCGGAGGAGCCGCTGCGGCGGTTGACCGGGGCCGTCCACGAGGCGTTCCCCGACCACCCGCCCTACGGCGGTGCCTTCGACGGTGTCCAGCCGCACCTGACCGTCGCCGAGCGCGCCCTCGGTGGCGCCGGCGCCCTGGAGGCGGCCGAGGCGGACGTGCGCACCCGGCTGCCGTTCCGCCAGCGCCTCGACCACGTCCTCCTCATCGTCGGCTCGGAGCGGCCGCGCTCGTGGCGGACGCTGCGCCGCTTCGAGCTCGGTGAGGGAGCGTCGGCTCAGGCGGTGGTGACCTCGCGGTAGTGCTCCACCATGGGGAAGGGGGAGTAGAAGCGGTGCAGCAGCCGCCTCCACTCCTGGTACTGCGCGGACCCGCGAAAACCCTCGGTGTGGTCCTCCAGGCGGTCGCACTGCACCAGCAGCAGGTAGGTGTCGGGACGCTCCAGGCAGCGCGACAGCGTGAGGCGCTGGAAACCGGGTGCTCCGGAGATGATCGCCTTCGCCGCGTCGAGAACGCCACTTCGAAGGCGTCGGCCTGGCCGGGTCGGACGTCGAGGACGGCGTGCTCGAGGATCACGCCGTCCATCCGTCGTGGACGGACGCGGTACCGGCGGCGCGCGGCGCTCGACGACGACCGCGTCCGCACCGCCTGCCGCTCTGCCTGGCAGCATCACCGCGTGCCCGAAACCGGAACTGCCCGCCCCGACGACGTCGTCGACCGACCTCTCAGGGTGCAGTTCGAGGCGTTCCTCGACGAGCACCGCGCCGCGCTGGCCGCCTGCCTGGACGGCCTGAACGAGGAGCAGGCCCGCGCGCGCCTGGTGCCCTCGCGGACCACGCTGCTGGGGCTGGTCAAGCACGCGACGTTCGTCGAGCGCGTCTGGTTCGGCGAGGCGGTCACCGGGCGTTCCCGCGCGGAGCTGGGCATCGAGGCCGGGCCCGACGAGTCGTTCGTCCTGCACGAGGGCGACACGGTCGCCGCAGTCCTCGAAGCGCACCGGCGGGCCTGCGAGGACTCCCGCCGAGCGGTCGCCGCCCTGGGCCTGGACGACGTGCTGCCGGGGAACCGGCGCGGTCCGCTGCCGCTGCGCTGGGTCTACCTGCACGTGCTGCGCGAACTGGCCCAGCACTGCGGGCACGCGGACGTCCTGCGCGAGCAGCTGCTGGCCGGGCGGGACGGCTGAACTATCAGGGTGCGGGCCGCAGGCGTGCGGCGATCCGCTGCACCGAGCCCGGCACCGCGGCGGCGGCGCGGATACGGCCCGGCGCAGCCGGGTCCTCCCGCCGGTGCGGCTACGGTCGGCCCGTCCACGAGGTGGGCGCGCTGTTCGGCGCTGCCCCGACCCCGCAGGAGGAACCCCGGTGACCCAGGTGAAGGTCTACGGCCGCGACCACGTCCTGCGCCCGCTGCGCGCCCGGCTGTCCGACGTCGTGCACGCCGCCGCCGTCGACGTCCTCGGCCTGCCCGCCGCCAAGCGCTTCCACCGCTTCTTCCCGATGAGCCCCGGGGACTTCCCCACCCCCGACGGGCGCAGCGAGAGGTACACGGTGATCGAGGTCCTGATGTTCACCGGCCGGAGCGTGGCGACGAAGAAGGAGTTCTACCGGCGCCTGTACGACGACTTCGCCGGGCACCTGGGCATCGAGCCGGTCGACCTGGAGATCACCCTCCTGGAGACGCCCCGCTACGACTGGGGGATCCGCGGGCGGGCCGGTGACGAGCTGGACCTGACCTACCGCGTCGAGCGGTGAGTCGGGTTCGGCCGTGCACCCGGCTGACAGCCAGCCTGCAGGCACGACGCGACACGCCGTCGCAGCACGGGCGACACACCGTCCGCCGCGTCGGTCGCGCAGGCTGGCTGTCAGAAACGACGACCGGGGAGGGGGATGGGTGCCCGCGGACGCTGAGCCGTACCCGTGGAACGCGCTGCTGGGGCGTCTGGTCGGCCTGCGCCTGTTCTCGGTGCAGTTCGTCCTCGACCACGTCCAGCTGCGCTTCGACGGCCCGGAACTCGACGAGCCGGTCCTGACCTGCGTGGTGATGCCCGCCGTGGAGGCCGCGGGCCGGCGGACCGCGCCCGGCGGGGCGGGGTACGCCGACGCGCTGGTGTCCCTCGTCGCCGGGACCGTGCTGGAGACCGCCGAGGCCGCCGGCCGCGGGCTGCGGATCGACCTCACGAGCGGGCGGGTCGTCGTGGACCCGCGCCGCGAGGACCTCGTGGGGCCGGAGATCGCGCTGCTGACGGGTTTCCGGGACGGCGGCTGGGGGTGCTGGCGCCCGGGCGAGGACGCCTTCGACCACCTGGCGTGAGGAGCGGCACCACCGCGCTGCGCCCGCGGCCGGGTACGGTCGGTGACGTGCGCCGACAGCTGCTGCCAGCCCACCTGCTCCTGCCCGCCGTCCTGCTCGCCGGGTGCTCCGGCGGCGGGGACGGCTCCGGGCAGGCCGCGCCCGAGGACACGGGGACGCCGGCCGCCACCTCCAGCGACGAGCCGACGCAGGAGTCGACGGACGAGCCGTCGGACGAGTCCACGGCCACCGCCACCAGCAGCGCCAGCACGGCGCCGGCGGTCCCCGACGAGCCGATCGCCACGGTCCCCGGCGGCGAGCCCGGCATGGTCGTGGAGGTCTACTCGCTCGTGCGTTCGGGGGAGTCGGTCACCGCCACCATGGCCGTGACCAACGAGGGCGAGGAGGACTTCGTGCTGTCCCGGCAGTTCGCGGCGACCGCCGAGGACGAGTACGACGTCTCCGGCATCTCGCTGTTCGACCCTGCGGGCCTCAAGCGGTACCTGGTGCTGCGCGACGTGAACGGCGAGTGCCTGTGCAGCGACGTCGGCAACGGCGTCTTCCGCCCCGGCGAGCGCATCTCCTTCTCCGCCACGTTCCCCGCCCCGCCGGAGAGCGCCGAGGTGGTCACCGTCGAGACCCCGATGGGCGCCCTGCCGTCGGTGCCGATCTCGTGAGGCGCGCCGCGGCGGTCCTGTGCGCCGGCGCGCTCGTGGTGACGTCCGCCCCCGCGGCCGCCGCGTCCCCGGCCGCCGTCGTCGACGTGCGCCCCGACGTCCGGGACGTGGTCGCCACCGTCCTCGACGTGCGGCCCGAGGTCGTCGACGTGGCACCGCGCACGGACGAGGGCGTCGAGATCGTCCTGGGCGCCGACGTCCTGTTCGCGTTCGGCTCGGCGGACCTGCCCCTCGGGGTGGACGAGCTGCTGGCCGGTGTCGTCGAGCGCGCGGCCGCGGCCCCCGGGCGGATCGTCGTCGCCGGCCACACCGACGGCATCGGCGACGACGCCTCCAACCAGGTCCTGTCCGAGCAGCGCGCCCGCGCCGTCAGCGACTACCTGGGCCAGCGCGTCCCGGGGGCGCAGGTCGAGAGCGCCGGGTTCGGGGAGACGCGGCCCCTGGTCCCCGAGCTCACCCCCGCCGGGGACGACGACCCGGCGGCACGGGCCGTCAACCGCCGGGTGACGATCACCCTCGAGGACGCCTGAGGTCCCGGCGCCTCAGGACGCCGCCACCGGCGACGCTCCGGCGCCCGCCCGCCGGCGCGGTGTTCCCGCCAGGAACCGGTCGATCCGCTCCACGGCCGCGTCCACGTCCCAGCCGCCCGCGCCGCGCGGCAGGGCCTCGGCGTGCGCGCGGGGCAGCCGCGCGACGAGGTCCGCGGCGTCCTGCGTGCCGCGGGAGGCGTCCTCGCCGACGAGGACCAGCACGGGCACGTCCACGGTGGCCAGCAGTTCGCGCAGCGGCGCTCCCGAGGCCCACGCGACGGCCTCCGCGTCGGCGACGTACGCGCCGGCCCGGCTGGTCAGGTCCACGTCGCGGTGGGTGGGGGGCGTCTGCTGCCGCAGCCGCGGCGGCATGTGCTGCAGGTAGTGCCACACCGCGCTGTGCGGGTCCCCGGCGCGCACGCACCGGTCGACGCCCTGCGCCCACTCCTGCACGTCGTGGTGGTGCGAGGGCGGTTCCAGCGGCGGTTCCCACAGCACCAGCCCGTCCACGGGCAGGCCCCGCGCGGCCGCGGCCAGCGCGACCGCGCCGCCGGCGCCCAGACCGGCCAGGACGCCGCCGCCGGTGACGCGCAGCAGGGCGTCCACGGCGGCCAGCTCCCGGTCCAGGTCGACGCGGCCACCGACCCGGTTCGCGCCGCGGCCGAGCCGGTCGTGCACGACGGTCGTCCACCCGCGCCGGGCCAGGCCCTGCGCGGTGGCGGTGGTGGCGGGGTCCTTCACGGGGTGGGCGTCGGCCTCGGCGACGAAGACGACGGCCGGTCCGTGGCCGTGCCGCTCGTGGGCGACCGTGTCCCCGCGGGACGTGGTGACGAACTCGCTCATCGACTCCTCCTCGAGCCGGACGTGCGGTGCCGCTGGTGCCCCCGAGGGTAGTCCCGCGGAGCCCGCGCGGCGACGGGTCGGAAGCCCCTGGTGCGTCCCGTCCGCCGGGTCCTCCCGGCGGACGGGACGCCGGGATCAGATCGCGACGTCGAGGTCCACGTCGACGGCCGCGGTCGCGGTGGCGACCTGCGCGCCGGCCCCGCCGCCCATCGAGCCGTACCACTGCGTGGTCCGCACGCTGCGCGCCTGGAAGCGGCTGAAGCCCGGCGCGCTGCCCGCGGCGCAGGTGAAGGGGAAGTGCCCCTGGTAGCTGCGCAGCAGCTGGCCGAACCCGAGCTCCGTCCGCAGCGCGGTCGCGGTCCGCGACGCCGGCACCTCGGCCAGGCCGACGTAGCCGAACGACCCGGCGCCCGGCGAGAAGGTGTCGTTGCCGACGGTGAACTCCTGCAGGTACCGCTCGCTGCCGTCGACGAGCGTGCCGCCGGCGGTGAAGCAGCCGCCGTAGACGCCGCCGGTCATCGACGTGGCCGTCACAGTCGCGCGGCTGTTCGCGGCGACGGTGGTCACGACGTCCCCGCCGCGCACCCGCAGCGACAGGCCGGGCGCCACGTCGAGCCTGCGGTCCAGGACGTTGTCGCCCTCGTTCGACTCGGCGATGCGCTTGGCGTCGTCCACGTGCGCGCGCACGGTGCGCGGCCCGGCCACGGCCGGCCACGTCGCGCCGGCGGGGCCGCCCACGGCCGACAGCGTGGTGCGCTGACCGGGCTGCAGGGTTCCGCGGAAGTCGTCGGACCAGGTGCGCAGCACCCCGTCGACCTGGAAACCCACGCCGTGGACCACCCCGGCGGGCGTCGCCGCGTTCCCGCGGTTCTCGATCGTGGCCGTGAACCGCACCTGCTGGCCGGCCACCGGCGCCGTCGGCGCCCACGTCACAGCCGTCACCACGAGGTTCGGCTGCGGGGCGGCCGCGCTGCCCGGCGCCGCCGCCACCACCGTGCTCGTCAGGACCGTCGCCGCCGCGAGCGCGGCAGCCCCCGTCACCTTCATCTCGTCCCCCCGGACTCGTCGGTGCGCGCACCCCCCGGTGATCGCGCGAGCGACACCGTAGACCCCCGGCTGCTCCGTCCGGGTGAAGATCAGCGATCCGGTGCGCCGGGCGCCGGCCGCGCGGGGGAGGAGCGCGCAGCGGGTTCCGGCACGCGGGCGCCGCTTCCGTCTCAGGGTTCCCCGTCGCCCCCGGTCGCCGGAACCCGTGCCGCGGGTCCCCCGCGCAGGGCCATGTGCCCGCCGAGGAACCCCGTGCCCGCCACGACGAGGTTCCCGGCGGCGGCGAGCCCCGCGCCCAGCCGGTGCCCGCCGCGCAGGCGGGCGACGAGGGAGCCGATGAACAGGAACGTCGCGACGTCCGCGCCGAGGGCGTGGACGGCGCCGGTCCGGCGGTCCCGGCCCGACGTGACCGCCCAGTCACCGGCACCGGCGAGCGCCGTCGGCACCGCCGCCACGACCCCCGCTCCGGTCAGCAGCGTCGCCGCCCGCCGCGACCCGGGCCCGCCGGCGGCGTCGAGCAGCGAGGTGCTGAGCCAGAACCCCGTCGTCACGTCGGTCAGCGGCGGGTGCAGCGAGTGGCCGAGCGCGTCGGTGCGCAGCGGGCTGCGCACCACCCGGTCGATGAGGGGGCCGTACGCCAGTTCCTGCGCGCGGGCGAGCCGTTCGGACAGCGGGCTCTCGCCGACCGCCCGCACCGCGCGCTGCAGGAGGGGCACCATCGCCACCCGTCCACGGTACGCCCGCGGCGCCCTCGCCGGGAGGGGCGGCGGAACTTCCTCCCGCCGGCGTCAGTGCTGCCCGGGCGGGCCGTTCGGGTCGCGCCCCAGCTTCGCGAGGACCACCGCGGCCGCGGCACCGGCCGCGACGGCCACGAGGATCAGGAGGGCCCGCGGACCGCTGCCGGCCACCGCCCCCGACGCCACGAGGGCGAGGACCGCCACGACCGCGAGCGCGTACACGTTCCTCCGGCGGATCATCCGCCGACCCTAGCCGGGCCCCTCGCGCGATCCGGCCGCGCGCACCACGTCGACCTCGCACCCCGGTGCGAACGGGTCGAAACCGTGTGCGAGCAGCCACCGCGTCGCCGTCAGGGCGCGCCACGCCCACCAGCCGCGGACCACGTGCAGGTCCACCTCGCGGTCGGCGACCGCGCCGTGACCGGTGAGGACGTCGCCGAGGCGGTCGGGGTGGCCCATCGTCAGGACGGCGACGTCGGCCAGGGCGTCCCCGCGCGCCGCCTCCGACCAGTCGAGCACCCCGGTGACCTCGTCCCCCTCGACGAGCACGTGCTCGGGCTGCAGGTCGCCGTGGACGAACACCGGTTCCCACGGCCGCAGGACGGCCTCCGCGACCCGGCGGGCGCGCGCGACCAGGTCCGCCGGCAGGACGCCCTCGTCGACGAGACCGCGGCACTCGGTGTCCAGGAGCATCGCCAGCTCGTCGACGGAGCGGCCGGGCCACGGCGGCAGCGGCGCCCCGTGCAGCCGGCGCAGCACGGCGCCGGCCGCGGCCCACGCCGCCGGCGGGGCGGTGGTCGGGTCCCCGAGGCGGCCCAGGGGCGCGCCGGGCACGGCGGCCAGGGCCAGGGCGGGCGGCCGGTGCCACAGCACCGTCGCCGTGGGCACCGGCGCCAGGGCCATCGCGGCGACCTCGCGCCCGGTGCGCGCCGGGTCGGCGTCGACCTTCAGGAACACCCCGCCCACGCGCAGGGTCGCGCGCTCGCGGTGCGCGACGACGACCTCGACCCCGTCCACACCGGTCATCGTGGCGGGCGCCGGCCGCAGCGTCGCCGGGATTCCCCGCCGGCCCTGGTCGCGCTCTCACGACCTGGCTACAGTCCCGGCCCGTGGGCAGCCCGGGGCTCCTCGGCCGTGACGGCGAGCTGCAGCGCGTCGGTGAACTGCTGGGACGGGCCCGCAACGGCCGCGGCGGTGCGCTGCTGCTGACGGGCGAGCCGGGCATCGGCAAGACCGCGCTCCTGCGCGCGGCGACCTCGAACCCCGCGGGCGCGCAGCTGCTGCGCGTCGACGGCTACGAGGCCGAGGCCACGCTCCCGTTCGCCGCGCTGCAGCGCCTGCTGACCCCGCTGCGCGCCCACCTGGCCGCCCTGCCGGAGCAGCACCAGCGGGCCCTGCGCGTGGCGGCGGGCACCGCGGAGGGACCGCCCCCCGACCGGTTCCTCGTCGGGCTGGGCGTCCTGGGCCTGCTCGCGGCGGCGGGGGAGGAAGCGCCGCTGGTGTGCGCCGTGGACGACGCCCACCTGCTCGACGAGGAGTCCGCGGACGCGCTGGCCTTCGTCGCCCGCCGGCTGCGGGCCGAGTCCGTGGCGCTCGTGGTCGCCGCCCGCGACGACCCGGCCCTCGTCGCGCGGACGGCCGGGGTGCCGGTGCTGCGGCTGGAGGGCCTGGCCCCCGACGCGGCCGCCGCCCTGCTGCGCTCCTCGCTGCCGCGGGCCATCGACCCGGCCGCCGCGGCGCGGATCGCCGCGGCCACGGGCGGCAACCCGCTCGCGCTGATCGACCTGGCCGGCGAGCTCGGCGTCCGGGACCTGACGGAGTCCAGCTTCGCCGAGGAACCCCTGCCGGTGGGGCGGCACCTGGAGGCGCACTACCTGCGCCGGGTGCGCGACCTGCCGGCGCACGTGCAGCGCTGGCTCCTGGTCGCCGCCGCCGACTCCACGGGTGCCGTCGACGTCATCACCGCGGCCGCCCGGGAGCTGGACCTGCCGGCCACCGCCGCGGAGGAGGCCGAGGCCGCCGGCCTGGTGGAGCTGGGGACCCTGGTGAGGTTCCGGCACCCGCTGGTGAAGTCGGCGGCCTACAACGCCGCCGCCGGGGCCGAGCGCCGCCGCGTGCACCGCGCCCTGTCCACGGCGACGGCGGTGAGCGGGCTGGTGCACCTGCAGGCCTGGCACGCCGCCCGGGCGACGCTGGGCACCGACGCGGCGGTCGCCGACCAGCTGGAGCGCGTCGCGGACCTGGCCGGTCGCCGCGGAGGGCTGTCCTCGCGCGCCAGCGTGCTGGCGCGCGCCGCGGAGCTGACACCGGCCGGCGCGCAGCGGGCGGCCCGGCGGGTCGCCGCGGCGGAGGCCGCGCTGGGCGCGGGCGCCGCCCGCCGCGCGCAGGACCTGCTCGACGACGTCGACGGGGACGAGGTGGACCAGGTCGCGCGCGGCCGGTCCCTCACGGTCCGCGCCAGCCTCGCCATGTTCACCGCCGACCCCGCGCTGACCAGGGCGGGCGCCGACCTGCTGGCCGCCGCGGACTGCTTCCACGGCCACGACAGCGCGGCCGAGCAGCTCGCCCTCGTCAAGGCCTTCGACTGGACGCTGCCCGCCGAGCGGATGGCGCGCGGGGTGAGCCGGCGCGAGCTCGGCGAGCGCCTGCGCGCGGGGGCCGGGCTCGCGGACGGGACGGCCTCGGTGGTCCTGCACGCCCTCGGCGCGCTGGTGCTGCTGCCGCACCGCGAGGCGGTCCCCGCGCTGCGGCGCGCGGTCGAGGAGGTCAGCCGCCTGCCCGACGAGCAGCTGCTGCTGTACGGCCCGACCAGCGTGGCGCTGACCACGGCGCTGTGGGACGCGCCGGCCCGGCGGACCCTGCTGGAGCGCACGGTCGCGGCGGCCCGCGACGCCGGCTCGCTGCAGCTGCTGGACACCGGCCTGTGGATCCTGTCCTCCGCCGAGCTGCAGGGCGGCACCCCGCGCCGCGCCGCGGAGTGCATCGAGCAGGTGCGCGAGCTGCGGCGCGCCATCGGCTACGACGCCGAGCACGTGGTCAACGTGGCGCTGCTGGCGTGGTCGGGCGCCCCGCGCGAGCAGGTCCTGGCCGTCGCCGAGGGCGCGGGCGCCGCGGGTTTCGGCGGCGTCCAGGCCGCCGGCACCACCGCGCTGGGGATCCGGGCGCTGGCGGAGGGCCGCTACCGCGACGCGTACGCCGTCCTCGCGCCCCTGGTCGACGACCCGTTCCTGCACGTCACGCCGCTGGTCCTGCCGGACCTGGCCGAGGCGGCGGTGCGCAGCGGGCACCGCGAGCGGGCGCAGGAGGTGGTCGGGGAGCTGGAGGCGGTCGCCGCCGCGAACGGCTCGCTGTGGGCGCGGGGGACGGCCCTGCGCTCGCGGGCGCTGCTGGAGGACGAGCCGGAGGAGTTCTTCCGCGGGGCGGAGGAGGCCCTGGCCGCGTGGGACCTGGAGGTGGAGCTGGGCCGCGCCCACCTCCTGCACGGCGAGCACCTGCGGCGGATCCGGCGCCGCGGCGCCGCGAAGGAGCAGTTGCGCCGCGCCGCCGCGCTGTTCGAGGAGGCGCGGGCGCCGGTGTTCGCCGAGCGCGCCCGCCGCGAGCTGGCCGCCCTGGGTGAGGACCCTGCGAGCCCGGCGGGCAGGACGGGCGGGGCGGGCGCGGACCTGACCGCGCAGGAGGCGACGGTGGCCCGGCTGGCCGCCTCGGGAGCCACCAACGCCGAGATCGGCGCGTCGCTGTTCCTCAGCGTGAACACCGTGGACTACCACCTGCGCAAGGTCTTCGCGAAGCTCGGCGTCTCATCGCGCCGCCAGCTCGCCGACCGCCTCGGCGACCCGCGCGGCTGAACCGCCCCGGCCACCGGGCGCGTGGGGGACCACGTGCTCCACGTGGTCCGCGCGCCGGGTGCGCGGCGGGAGGCTCCGGTGCCGACAGACCCGGACGTCCGAGGAGGAACCCGTGCCCCACATCACCGTCGACGACGGCGCGCAGATCTTCTACCGGGACTGGGGGTCGGGCGGCTCACCGGTCCTGCTCAGCCACGGCTGGCCCCTGAACTCCGACGCCTGGGAGGCCGCCGCCCGCTTCCTCGCCGAGAACGGCCACCGCGCCGTCGCCCACGACCGCCGCGGCCACGGCCGCTCCACCCAGACGTGGCACGGCAACGAGATGGACACCTACGCCGACGACCTGGCCCGCCTCGTCGAGGCCCTCGACCTGCGCGACCTGACGCTCGTGGGGCACTCCACCGGCGGCGGGGAGGTCGTGCGCTACCTCGCCCGGCACGGCAGTTCCCGCGTGGCCAAGCTGGTGCTGGTCTCCGCCGTGCCGCCCCTCATGGTCCGCACCGACGACAACCCCGAGGGCCTGCCCGCGCAGGTGTTCGACGACATGCGCGCCGCCGAGGCCGCGGACCGCTCCCAGCTGTACCGGGACCTGGCCGACGGGCCGTTCTTCGGGCACAACCGCAACGGCGACGTCAGCCGCGGGTTCCGCGACGCGTTCTGGTCGCAGGGCACCGCGTGCGGGCACCGCGCCGCGTACGAGTGCATCGCCGCGTTCTCGGCCACCGACTTCCGCGAGGACCTGCGCGGCATCGACGTCCCCACCCTGGTCGTGCACGGCGACGACGACCAGATCGTCCCCTTCGCCGTCGGCGGGCAGCGCTCCGCCGCGATGGTCCCCGGCGCGACGCTGACCGTCTACGAGGGTTCCGGGCACGCGCTGCCCGACACCGACCGCGAGCGCCTGCACGCCGACCTGCTCGCCTTCGTCGAGTCCTGACCCGCCCGCACCTCCCGCACCCCCGCCGCACCCCCGCCGCACCGCCACCGGAACCGCCCACCCGTGAGGAGCTGACCCCCGTGAGCGCCACCCCCGACGACTCCGCCCGACCCGCCCGCCGTCCCCTGCTGGCCGCGGCCCTGGCCGCCCCGCTGGCCGCCGCCGTCGGCACCGCCGCCCCCGCGGCGGCCCGCGACCGCACCCGTCCCACCGTCGTGCTCGTGCACGGCGCGTTCGCCGACGCCTCCGGCTGGAACGGGGTCGTCGAGCGCCTGCAGCGGCGCGGGTGCACGGTCATCGCCCCCGCGAACCCGCTGCGCGGCCTGGCCTCCGACGCCGAGTACCTGCGCACGTTCCTGTCCACCCTCACCGGCCCCCTCGTGCTCGTCGGGCACTCCTACGGCGGCGCGGTCATCACCAACGCCGCCACGGGGAACCCGCACGTCACCGCCCTCGTCTACGCGGCCGCGTACGCGCTGGACGAGGGGGAGTCCGTCGCGGCGGCCAACTCCCTCGGCGGCGGGCACAGCGACGTCGTCGACAACCTCGTCCTGCGCCCCTACCCCGGCGGCGGTGAGCAGGACGCCGACGCCTACGTCGACCCCGCGCAGTTCCGGCGCATCTTCGCCGGCGACCTGCCCGAGCGGCAGGTCGCCGTCATGGCCGCCACCCAGCGGCCCGGGGTGCTGTCCTCGCTGGTGGAACCGTCCGGCCCGCCCGCCTGGCGGTCGATCCCGTCCTGGTACGTCGTCGCCACCCGCGACGGCCTCATCCCCGTGCCGGCGCAGTTCGCGATGGCCGAGCGCGCGGGAGCCACCACGCGCAAGGTGCGCAGCTCGCACGTGGTGATGACGAGCCACCCCGACGAGGTCACCGACGTCGTCCTCGACGCGGCGGGCAGGTGAGCGCGGTGACCACCTCCTCCGCGCCGGGTGCCGGTGGCACCCGCACGATCGTGTTCGTCCACGGCCTGTGGCTCAGCTCCGCGTCCTGGCGAGCCTGGCGCGAGCGGTTCGAGGCCCGCGGCCACACCACCCTCGCCCCCGAGTGGCCGGGCATGGAGGAACCCCTGCCCGTGCTGCGCGAGCGCTACCGCGGCACCGGACGCCGCAGCGACGTGGGGCTGACCGAGGTCGTCGACGCCTGCGCGCGGGTCGTCGCGGGCCTGCCGGAGCAGCCGGTCCTCGTCGGGCACTCCTTCGGCGGCCTCGTCGTGCAGCTGCTGCTGGACCGCGGCCTGGGATCGGCCGGGGTGGCGATCTCCCCGGCGTCCGTCAAGGGCGTCAACCAGCTGCCGCTGAGCACCCTGCGCAGCGGCTGGGCGGTGCTGCGCACCCCGGCCAACCGCCACCGGACCGTGGCGCTGACGAAGGCGCAGTGGCACTACGCCTTCGCGAACACGCTGTCCCGCAGCGCCTCCGACGCGCTGTGGGAGGAGCACTGGGCACCCACGCCCGGCCGGCCGCTGTGGCAGGCCGCGACCGCCGCGCTCAGCTCCCGCCCCGCCAACGCCGTGGACCTGACCGCGCGGGACCGCCCGCCGCTGCTCGTGCACGCCAACGGCGCCGACCACACGGTGCCCGCGTCCCTGAGCCGCGCCGTGCACGCGGTCCAGAGCCGGACGGGCGCCGTCACCGAGATCCACGAGTTCCCCGGCCGCCCGCACCTGTCCGCCCTCGTCGACGGCTGGGAGGCGGTCGCCGACGACGCCCTGGAGTGGGCCCTGCGGTTCCCCGTCCGCCCGGGCGGCGCTGGCCGCGCGGGGCTGAGCGGCGCCCGGCGCGCGGGCGGGTAGGGCACCGTGCGCGCGCGCCGGGTGCGCGAGGGCGACGTGGTCCTGGCCCGCCTCGGCGGGCCGACCGTCCTCGTCGAGGTCCACGGCTGGCGGTTCCTCACCGACCCCACGTTCGACCCGCCCGGCCGCCGCTACGCCTTCGGCTGGGGGACCGGCTCGCGCAAGCGGTCCGGTCCCGCCCTGGACCCCGACGAGGTCGGCCCGGTGGACGCGGTGCTGCTCAGCCACGACCACCACGCCGACAACCTCGACGACCTCGGCCGCGCGTCCCTGGAGCGCGCGCAGCTGGTCGTCACCACCCGGCCCGGTGCCCGCCGCCTGCGCCGCGCGGGCACCGGGCCGGTCGTCGGCCTCGCGCCGGGGGAGCGCGTCCTGCTGCGGGCACCGGGCCGGCCGCCGGTGCGCGTGAGCGCCACGCCCTGCCGGCACGGTCCCCGGTTCAGCCGCCCGCTGGCCGGCGCCGTCGTGGGGTTCGCGCTCTCCTGGGACACCCAGCGGCACGGCGTCCTGTGGATCACCGGCGACACGGTGCTGCACCCGGCGCTGGAACGCGTCGCCCGGGACCTGGTGGTGGACACGCTCGTCCTGCACGCCGGCGCCGTCCGCTTCCCCGTCACCGGCCCGCTGCGCTGGACGATGGACGCCGCCGAGGCGGTCCGCCTGTGCGCGCTCGCGCGGCCGCGCGCGGTCGTGCCGGTGCACGTGGAGGGCTGGTCGCACTTCACCGAGGGCCGCGACGCCCTCGACCGGGCCTTCGCCGCGGCGCCCGGCGACCTGGCCGCCCGGCTGCGGTGACCGCTCCCGGCGTCCCTGACGCACGATGGCACGGTGACCGCACCCGACCCCGCCCCCGCCCGCCCCGCCGAGCGGGGGTTGCGGGCCGTCGTCTTCGACCTCGACGGGACCCTGTTCGACCACCCCTCCGCCGCCCTCGCCGGCCTGCGCGCGTGGGTGGCCTCGCTGGGGCGCACCAGCAGCGCGCAGCTGGAGGAGGCGTGGCTGCGCGCGGAGGAGCGCTGGTTCCGCGCCTGGCGCGAGGGCGAGGTGGACTTCGCCGGGCAGCGGCGCGGCCGCCTGCGCGACGTGCTGCCCCTGCTGGGGCTGCCGGTCGGCGACGACGACGCGCTGGACGCCCTGTTCACCGGCGGTTTCCTGCCCGCCTACGAGCGGGCGTGGGCCGGGTACGACGACGTGGCCGCCGCCCTGGACGTCCTGCGGCGCAGCGGGTTGCGCACCGCGGTGCTGACGAACGGCCCCGGCGACCAGCAGAACGCGAAGATCGCCGCGATCGGCCTGGCCGGCCGGCTCGGCCCGGTCCTGACCGCCGTGGAGCTGGGGTTCGCCAAACCCGACCCGCGCGCGTTCCACGCCGTCTGCGAGCGCCTCGGCCTGGCGCCGGCGGAGGTCCTGTACGTCGGCGACGACCACGAGGTCGACGTCCTGGGCGCCCGCGCGGCGGGGCTGCGCGCCGCGCACCTGGACCGCACCGGCGCCGGGCCGCTGGACGAGCCGGACCGCCTGGAGAGCCTGCACGACCTGGCCGCGCACCTGGGGGAGGGCGTCCGGCCCGCCGGTCCGTAGCCGCTGCCGGGTGCCCGCCGCCCGATCCCGCGGAACCGTCGCGGGCCGGCGGGCGCCGACCTATGCTCCCCGGGTGCGGCTCGACGACGAGGCCACGCGCGCGGAGGGTCCACCAGCGGGCACCGGTGCGGCGCTGGAGCGCGCCGTCGGCCGCGTCTACGGCGAGCACGACCTGGCCCCCGTGCTGCGGGCCCTGCTGAGCACCAGCCGCGAGGTCGCGCGCAACGTGGCGGGCAGCATCTCCGTGGTCGACCCGGCCACCCACACCTACCGCAAGGTCGCCGAGCACGGCGTGCTGTGCCAGCTGGGTCGGACGTTCTCCCTGGACGAGGGCGTCACCGGCCGCGCCGTCGCCAGCCGGCGGCCCGTGGTCGTCGACGACTACAGCGCCCTGCGCGGCGGTCACCTGCCCGCCCGGCACCCCGCCAGCCGCGGGGCGGCGGCGGCCGTGCCGATCTGGTGGCGCGGGGAGGTCATCGCCGTCAACGTCGCCTTCGCCGGGGCGGGCGGCCGCTGGAGCGGCGAGGAGGTCGACGCCCTGGAGGCGCTGAGCCAGGCGGGGGCGGGGGCCATCGTGCGGGCCGGCGCCTCGGACCCGTCGCTGGCGGCGCTGATCCGCGCCCGCTTCGACGCGCACGAGGGGCTGGGCCGGGTCGCGGCCACGGTCACGGAGGCCGGTGCCGCGGGACCGCTGGACCCCGCGGTGGCGCGGGCGGCGGCCGACGTGGCCGGGGTGGCCGCGCAGGTGGCGCTGGCGGCCTCCGGCGGCTCGTCCCGGCTGCACGTGGCGGTGGTGCACCGCCCGCAGGGGGTGCGGCTGCTCGTGCAGGACGAGCCCGCGGGCGCGGGGACGGCCGCGGACGGCGGCCCGGACCCGCTGGGCCTGGGCGCGCGCACGTGGGAGGAGCTGCTGCGGGCGGCCCCGGGTGCCGTCGCGGTCGAGCGGGTCGCCGGGTGGGGCACCCTCGTGCGCGCCGACGTCCCCGCCCCGGCGGCCGGCCGGGACCGCGCCGCCGCCCCCGCCGAGCGGCCGCCGTCCCCGCTGACACCCCGGGAGCACGACGTCCTGGACCTGCTGGCGCGGGGGCTGACCGACCGGGAGATCGCCGCGCGGTTGGTGCTCTCGCCCAAGACCGTGGAGAAGCACGTGGGCGCGGTGCTGCGCAAGACGCGCACCGCCGGGCGCACCGCCGCGGTCGTGCGCGCGCTGGACCTCGGCTGGGTCACCGGCCCGCGCTGAACCCCCGGTCGCGACCGCCGGGTTTGGGGGATGTCCCCCATCCCGGCGGCCGCGGCCGTCACCTTCACTGGCAGGGCGCGCCGGACGGTGCGCGAGGCGCGTCTCGAGGAGGAACCGCGTGCCCGTCGTCCCGCTCAAGGAGGTCCTGGACCGGGCGTTCGCCGAGCGCTACGGCGTCGCGGCCATCAACGTCGTCAACGACCTCACGATCGAGGCGGTCCTGGCCGCCGCGGTCGAGGAGGACTCCCCGGTCATCCTGCAGACGTCGGTGAAGACGGTCCGCTCCTACGGCCGCGACCAGCTGCACGGGGTGTTCCGCTCCCTCGTGCGCGACGTGCCCGTGCCGGTGGTCCTGCACCTGGACCACTGCCCGGAGCGCTCGGTCATCACCGACTGCCTGGAGGGCGGCTGGAACTCCGTCCTGTTCGACGCCCACGAGCTGGACGTCGCGGAGAACCTGCGCCAGACCACCGAGGTGGTCGCCGAGGCCCGCCGCCACGGCGCCCACGTGGAGGGGGAGATCGAGGGGATCCAGGGCGTGGAGGACGGCGTCGGCTCCGACGACGCGCCGGAGGTGCAGAGCCTGGAGGTCGCCGTCGACTTCATCCGGCGCACCGGCGTCGACTGCTTCGCCCCCGCCATCGGCAACGCCCACGGGCAGTACACGGCCGCGCCCCGGCTGGACCACCAGCGCGTCAGCGACCTCGTGGAGGCCACCGGGATCCCGATGGCCCTGCACGGCGGGACCGGCCTGTCCGCCGAGCAGTTCCGCGACCTCGTGGCCCGCGGCTGCGCGAAGGTCAACATCTCCACCGCGCTCAAGGAGAGCTTCATGAGGTCCGGCCTGGAGTTCCTGCGGCAGGCCGAGGAGAAGGGCAAGTGGGACCCGCCGTCGCTGTTCCGCCACCAGCGCGCCGCGGTCGTCGAGATGGCCCGCGAGCACATCCGGATCTTCGGCAGCGCGGGGCGTGCCTGGTGACGGCGCTCGTCCTGGACTGCGACGGCGTCCTCGCCGACACCGAGCGGTACGGGCACCTGCCGGCGTTCAACACCACGTTCGAGCGGTACGGGCTGCCGGTGCGCTGGAGCGAGGACGACTACGCGGTCAAGCTGCGCATCGGCGGCGGCAAGGAGCGCATGGCCAGCCTGTTCGACGACCCGGGTTTCGCGGCCGCGGCCGGCGTCCCCGACGACGAGGAGGGCCGGCGCGAGCTGCTGGCCCGCTGGCACCGCACCAAGACGGAGGAGTTCACGCGGCTGGTCGCGCAGGGCCGCGTCCCGCCCCGGCCGGGGATCGCGCGCCTGGTGTCGGCGGCCGTCACCGGGGGGTGGACGGTCGCGGTGGCCTCCACGTCGGCGGAGCCCTCGGTGCGCGCGGTGCTGACCACCGCGGTCGGCGCCGAGCTGGCGGGGCGGATCCCCGTGTTCGCCGGGGACGTCGTGCCGGCGAAGAAACCCGATCCGGCGGTCTACGAGCTGACCGTGGCGGAGCTGGGGCTGGACCGCGACGACACCCTCGTCGTGGAGGACTCCCGCAACGGGCTGCTCGCCGCGACGGGCGCGGGCCTGCCGTGCCTGGTGACCGTCAACGGGTACACGCGCTCGGAGTCCTTCGACGAGGCCGTGCTCGTCGTCTCGGAGCTGGGCGACCCGGGCCGCCCGCCGGTGGAGGTCCTCGCCGACCGCGCCGGCGTCGCCCCGGGCGAGCAGGTGGAGCTGGAGGACCTGCGCAGGTGCCTGCGCGGTCGCGGAACGGGGGGTGGGCGGTGAGCGCGGACGCGCAGCAGCAGGACGCGGTGGCGGCCGTCGAGCGGGTGGTGCGCGTCGTCGCCGAGACCGCCGTCGCCAACGAGCGGTACTTCGGCGACCTGGACGCCGTCGTCGGCGACGGGGACTTCGGGTACTCCCTCGCGCGGGGTTTCGAGAAGCTCCTGGAGGGCTGGGACGGCCTGGACCGCAGCGACCCCGGCACGTTCCTCAAGAAGGCCGGTGTCGTCATCACCTCCCGCATCGGCGGCACGTCCGGGCCGATCTGGGGCACCGCGTTCCTGCGCGCCGGCGCGACCGCCGGCGCCGGGCCCCTGGACGGCGAGCGGGTCGTGGCGGTGCTGCGCGCGGCCGCGGAGGGCATCGGGGCGCGCGGGGGCGCCGGCCTGGGCGACAAGACCCTGCTGGACGCGCTCGTGCCGATGACCGACCGGCTGGAGGTCGAACTGGCCGCCGGCGCCGGTCTGGCCGATGCCGCGCGAGCCGCCGCCGCGACCGCGCGCGAGGCCGCCGAGGCCACCCGGGAGCTCGTCGCCCTGCGCGGGCGCGCCTCCTACACCGGCGAGCGCAGCAGGGGGTCGGTGGACGCGGGCGCGATGGCGGTCGCGGTCATCGCCGAAGCCGTCACCGGGACCGGCGGCTCGCCCCCCGGGGACTCGACCACCACCACGGCCACCACGGAGGAGACGTCGTGAAGAAGTTCGTCAACGACCCCAAGCGGTTCGTCCCGGAGATGCTGGAGGGCCTGGCCCTGGCGAACCCGGACACGCTCACGTACGTGCCGGAGTTCAACCTCGTGATGCGCGCCGACGCCCCGCGCGAGGACAAGGTGTCGATCGTGCAGGGGTCCGGTTCCGGGCACGAACCCGCGCACGTGATGGTCGTCGGCAAGGGGATGCTCGACGCCGCCTGCCCGGGCGACGTGTTCGCCGCCCCGCCGATGGACTACGTGTACGAGACCGCGAAGCGGGTCGCCTCGCCCAAGGGCGTGCTGCTGCTGGTGAACAACTACACCGGCGACCGGATGGCGTTCGACATGGGCCGCGAGATGGCCGAGGCGGACGGCATCAGGGTCGGGGTGCTGACCATCGACGACGACGTCTCCGTCAAGGACTCCACCTACACGGTGGGCCGGCGCGGGGTGGCGGGGAACTTCTTCGTCATCAAGGCCGTGGGCGCGGCCGCCGAGCAGGGCGCCGACCTCGACGAGCTGCTGCGCATCGGCGAGAAGGTCAACTCCGTCACCCGCACGATGGGCGTCGCCCTCACCGCCTGCACCCCGCCGGCCAAGGGGTCGCCGCTGTTCGAGCTGGGCGAGGGCGAGATGGAGGTCGGCGTCGGCATCCACGGCGAACCCGGCCGCGAGCGCCGGGAGCTGCAGGCGGCCGACGCGATCGTCGACGACCTGCTGGAGGCGATCGTCCCCGACCTGCCGTACCGCTCCGGCGACCGCGTCGCCCTCATGGTGAACGGGCTGGGCGGCACGCCGATCAGCGAGCTGTACCTGCTGTACCGGCGCGCGCACCAGCAGCTCGCCGGGCGCGGCATCACGGTGGGCCGCAGCTACGTCAACGAGTACTGCACGTCCCTGGACATGGCCGGCGCGTCCCTGACGCTGGTGCGGCTCGACGACGAGGTCGAGGCGCTGCTGGCGGCACCGGCCGAGGCGGCCGTGCGGGTGTTCTGACCCGGGCCGGCCGCCCGCAGGCCTCAGGTGAGGCTGCGGACGAGCTCGGCGATCCACGGCAGGGCGTCGCGGGTGCGGTCCACCGCGGCGTCGGCCGTGGCCACCAGCGGCCACAGCGACGCGGCCAGCGAGGTCAGCCACGCGAGGACGACGAACGTCCACGCCGGCGCGGCCCGCCGGACGGCGTACGCGCCGGCCGTGCAGGCGACGGCCACGAGGAGGCCCGCGGCCACCGCCAGCGCCGAGGCGAGGTACGGCACGTCCAGGAGGGGGCCGGCGCCGGCCGCGGCGCCCACGAGCCCGAGGACGGGCAGCAGGACGGCCACGACGTTCAGCAGCACCAGGGCCGCCGCCGTCCCGGCGCGCACGAGGCGCGCCCGCCGGACGCGCGCCGGGGCGGCGGAGCGGTACGTCGCGCGGGCCACCGCGCTCACCCCCCGTCCCCGGTCGGCACGTGCACGTCGACGACGCGCAGGTCGACGCGGGTGACGCGCAGGTCGGTCATCCGCTCCAGGGCGCCGCTCACGCCGCGGCGCACCGCAGCGGCGACCTCGTCGACGGGGGTTCCGTGCTCGACGCTCAGCTGGAGCTCGACGGCGGCCTCGCGCTCGCCGACGTCGACCCGCACGCCCGGCACGTGGTCCGGCAGCGCGCTGAGCGCGCGGTCCGCGCTCGTGCCCAGCGCGTGCACGCCGGGGACCTCGGCGGCGGCCAGGGCGACGATCTTCGCGATGACCGCGCCGGTCGTGCTCGTGGCGCCGTGGTCGGTGGTCAGGTCGGTGGTCAGGTCGGTGGTCAGGTCGGTGGTCAGGTCGGTGGTCAGGTCGGGGGTCGCCCCGGTGGTGGGGCGGTCGCCGGTGTCGCTCACGGGTCTCCCTCCGCGTGGTGGGCGGCTCGCCGCCGCCGCGTCGGCCGGTTCACAGGAGTGGTGGAGGTCCGGCGCGGGCGATCGTCACGCTCGACGGGCGTGGTTCTCGTCACCCGCCACAGGTGTGACACAGGTCACGCTTGTGGCGGCGTGAGGTTCCGCGGGTACCCCTCTCCACCACGACGTGAACGGAATGACCCGGCCGCACGGTGCGGCCGGGCGGTCGTCCGAGGAGGAGGAGCCGTGGGCATCGCCGACAAGGCCAGGAACACCGCCGAGAAGCTGACCGGGCAGGTTGAGGAGGCCCTCGGGAACGCCACCAAGAACGAGGAGCTGGCCGCGGAGGGCCGCAAGGACCAGGGCGCCGCGTCCGCCAAGCAGGCCGGGGAGAACGTCAAGGACGTCTTCCGGGGCTGAGGCCCGCCCGGGTCCCCCGAGGGCCCGGTCCGGCCCGCCGCGCACCGGCGGGCCGGTGCACGTCGGGGGCGCGACGCCACGACCGCTGCGGCCGTGGCGTCGCGGCACGTCCGGGCCCGGTCGCTCCGGCCGGGCAGTTCCCCCGCGTCGACGGCGACGCGTGCCCACCTGCTCCGGGTCGAGGAGCGGCAGCCCTCGGCCCTCCCTGCCGCAGCTGCCGCGGGTCTAGGCTCCCCGGTCGTGGAGGAACGCCTGCCGGGCGGCCGCAACGACGGCGCCGTCCGGGTCGGGGACACCGTGCGCCGCCGCGCCGGCGACCACTCGCCCGCGGTCCACGCCCTGCTGGACCACCTGCACCGCAGCGGGTTCCACCGCGTCCCGCGGGCGCTGGGGTTCGACGAGCAGGGCAGGGAGGTGCTGAGCTTCCTGCCCGGCCTGACGGTGGGGGAGCAGCGGCCGTGGCCGGCGTGGGCCCGCGGGGACGCCGCCCTCGTCGCCGCGGGGGCCTGGCTGCGGGAGTTCCACGACGCCGTCCGCTCGTTCGTCCCGCCGGCGGGCGCGCGCTGGGGCGGCGACCACGACGAGGTGCGCCTCGGCGAGGTGGTGGGCCACCACGACGCCGCCCCGTACAACGCGGTGTGGCGCCCGCTGCCCGCGGCCGCGGACCCGGACGCGGGGGAGCTGGTGGGGTTCGTCGACTGGGACCTCGCCGCCCCCGCACCGCCGCTGCGCGACCTGGCGTTCACCGCCCTGGCGTGGGTGCCGCTGAGCGCCTGCGACGTCGCCGCGGCCGACGGCTTCCCGGGCGGCCCGCAGGTCGTGGCCGAGCGGGCGCGGCGGCTGCGCCTGCTGCTGGACGCCTACCGCTGGGAGGGGGACGTCGCGACCGTGCTGGCGGCGGTGGAGCGCCGCGCGCGCGAGCACGCCGACGGGCTGCGCGCCGCGGCGGCGGACGGGTACGGACCGGCGGTCCGGCTCGTGGCCGAGGGGGTCGCCGACGACTTCGACCGCGCCGCCGCCGAGGTCGCGGCCGACGCCCCGCTGCTGGCGGCCCGCTGAGCACGGCCGCGCGACCGTCGGTCGTCGACCGCCTGAGCCGCGCCTCACCCGGGAGCGCGCGGGTGTCCGCGAGCCACCGCCGCACGCAGGTCGTCGAGCCACTGCCCGCCCAGCCGCCGCCCGTCCGGGAACCGGTCGTCGCGGTCCCAGCGCCACGTGGTGACGAGAGCCGTCACCAGCAGCCGGCACCGGTCCAGCAGCACCGGGTCGAGCCCCGGGTACCGGTCGGCCACCTCCTCGGGGGCGTGGGCGACGTCGAACTCCACCGGCCCGCGGCAGCACGTCTCGAGGTCCACGAGCACGGGGCCGCCCGCCGCGGCCAGCAGGTTGCCCGGGTGCGGTTCGCCGTGCAGGACCTGCTCGGGGGTGCCGCTCGCGGTGACCTCGCGGCCCAGCAGCCGCACCGTCCCGGCGAGGAACTCGCGGTCCGCCTCGGCCAGGTCGGGGGTGCGTCCGCGGTCGGCCAGCAGCCGCTGCGCCTGCTCGACCCGCTCCGTGAACCGGGGGACGGCGACGTCGAGCCCGCGCGCCGCGGCGTGGAAGCGGGTCAGCGCCGCGGCGTACCGGCCGGGTGCCACGTCCTCCGCCGCGGCCGGGTGGTGGGTCCACAGCGTGACGGTGAACCCGTCCACCTCGTGCACGTGCGTGCCGGCGCGCGGGTCGGGGACGGCGACGGGGGCGCCGCGCTCCGCCAGCCGCACCGCGAGGTCCACCTGCAGCTGCGCCGACCGCCGCCCCCCGCGCGCGACGCGGGCCACGACGTCGCACGGCAGGAGGCGGACGGTCAGCGCGTTCGAGGCGTGCAGGACGACCGCGTCGTCCACCCGCAGACCGCACGAGGCGGCCGCCGCGCGCGCCGCCCGCAGCGCCCCGGGTCCCTCCGCCGCCGTCACACCCGCGTCCCGGGACCGTCGGCGGTGCGGACGGTGACGAGGAACTCCCCGGCCCGCGCGGTCAGCACCTCACCGGTCCACGGCGCCTCCAGGTGGCCGTCGTCGTGCGGGTCCCAGCCCGTCAGCGCCTGACCGCTGGGCACGCGCAGCACCTCGCGCGCGACGCCGTCCTCGACGACGTGGAGGTCGACGACCCGCCCGCGCACCCGCTCGCCCGCGTGGACGCCGGTGTCGTGGTGCGACTCGACCAGGTGCACCCGACCCGCCGGGTCGGTCCACCGGATGCAGCGCAGGTCGACCACCTGGTCCCGCTCGACGGCCCCGCCGCAGCAGTCGTGCTCCCAGCCACCCACCTCGACGACGACGTCCACGGGGCGACGCTGACCGGTCGCGGGGTCGCGGGTCAACGGGTTTCGTCCGCCGTCGCGGCGGGCGGTGATAGTGCGGCACGCTGGGACCCGTGAACGGCCTCGTCCTCGTCCGGCGCGCCGGAGCTGCCGACCTGCCGCTGCTGCCGGCGGTGGAACTGGCCGCCGACCGCCTGTTCGCGGCGGCCGGGATCGACCTGCCCGCCGGTGCCGCGGACGTCGCCGAGCTCGCGGCGGCCGCCTGCGTGCTCGTCGCGGGCCGCCCGCCGGTGGGTTTCGCCCGCCTGGAGGTCCTCGACGGGAACGCCCACCTGGAGCAGCTGTCCGTGCACCCGGACCACGCCCGCCGCGGCCTGGGGACGGCGCTGCTGGGCGCCGCGGTCGCCCGGGCGCGGGCGGAGGGGTTCGGGCGCCTGACCCTGACGACGTTCGACGACGTGCCCTGGAACGGGCCGTGGTACCGCCGCCGCGGGTTCACCGACGCGCGGCCCGGTCCGGAACTGCTGCGGCACCGGCGGGCCGAGCAGGAGTCGGGGCTCGACGACCTCGGGCGGCGGGTGTGCCTGGAACTCCTCCTCGACCCGCCGCCCTGACCCCTCAGCGCACGAGGTCCAAGTCCTCGCAGGCGCCGTCCAGGACGCTCGTCGCGTCCGCCTCGACGACCACGCACGCCGACTCCGCGCCGCGCACCCGGACCGTGATGAGCCGCACCGGCTGCCCGGTCTCCCGGGAGAGGGGCAGGTCCTCGACGGGAGTGGCCCTCCCGTGCGGTCGCGAACCGCCCATCCCCGAGGTGACGTCGTCGGAGAGCACCAGCGCCCACTCCCCGGTCCGGAGGTCGCCGTCGGCCCCGGCCCGTTCGACGGCCTCCCGGGTCGCCTCAGCCAGTCCGGTCGCCCCACCAGCGGTGGCCACCTCCGGCGTGTCGTCCAGCGCGACGAGGTCGAACGGCGCGGCGGGGCGGAACGTCAGCCACACCAGCGCGGCCACGGCCGCCACGCCCAGCAGCGCTACCGCCGGAGCCGCCCGGTGCGGAACGACCAGCGCCAGCACCGCCGTCCCGGTGCCGACCAACGTTCCCGCCGCCAGACCGACCGGCACCAGGAGCGGCCAGAGCCAGCCGACGTCCTCGGAGTAGAAGGCGACGTCGAGCAGCACCGCCGCCACCAGACCCAGCCCGGCGCCCGCGGCGGCGTGCCGGCCCACCAGCCCAGCGTCGTGCGCGGACCCGCTGACCAGCCGCGAGAGCAGCACCCCGGCGTACGTGCACGCCACGACGAGCAGGGCCCAGAACCCGGCGTCGCGGTCGGTGCCGTCCAGACTGGTCGCCTGGCCCAGCGCCGCGAACGCCAGCGCCAGCACGGCCACCACCCCCGCCCCGGCCAGCCGCCGCCACCAGCGGGCCGCACCCGTCCCGAACCCGTCGGTGCGCGCGCGGGAGGAGGTGGTCGTGCCAGCGCCGGTCGTGCTCACCCCACCAGCGTCCTCCCGCGACGGCGCTGCTGCCACGGCCGGACGGGTCTCAGCGGTGTTCCGTGCGCCACAGCGGCGGGACGGCTGCTCACCGCGGTTCCCAGACCGGCCGTGCGCGCGCAGCGGCGTCCAGGAACGGCTGCGCGTCCAGGTCGTGCGTCGTCGTGGCGATGCCCTGCTGCGGCCACTGCAGGACGACCCGCAGGCGCCCGGGCGGCGGCAGGGGCCACAACCAGTGGTCGCGGTCGACCGACCGCGGGCCGCCGCCACCGCCCTGGCCGCTGAGGACAGGACGGTCGGGACGCCACGTCTCGTCGTTCCAGGCGCGGTCGTCGTCGCCCCAGACCGGCGGGTCGACGTTGGTGGCGCGCCGGCCGTCGGCGAACTCGAAACCCCACTTCAGGCGTTCCGCCTGCCACTGCTCGCCCGTGTCGTGGTGGTAGGGGCCGTCGAAGACCTCGGCGTGCAGGTCCCGGAACCCGAGGGGTCCGCGCACCCGGACGCCCAGGTTCATCGCCAGCCCCTCGGGGAAGGCGCGGAACCCCGTGAGCAGGACCGCGGTGCTCGACGAGCGGGCGAGGAGCATTTCCACCGGCACCACGCCGGGCAGCACGTCGTCGGGGGCACCGGACCAGACGGGTGCGCGGTGCTCCTCGGGGCCCTCCTCGTGCGGCGGCGGGGGGTCGGGGAAGAAGTCCACGGTCTCGTGCCTCCTGTCTCGTTCCGGCGCGGCCCCGCCGTGGGCACGGGGTGCCGGTGCGGGGCGTCCCCAGCGTGCCGCACCCCGGCCCCCTGCCGCGAGCGTCTTTCGGCACGCCGCCGGGTGCCGCCGGGGGTCGTGCGTCAGGCGGGCAGGTACGCGGCGTAGAACTCCCGCGGGTCCCGGGCCAGGGACGCCTTGACCACGGCGCTCCAGTCGTCGACGACGACCTCGAACTCGCCTGCGTCGACGGCGTCCAGCGTGCGCCGGGCGACGAGCGCCGGGTCGGTCTTCGGGCCGTCGATCCCCGCGGCCATGTCGGTGTCGGCCAGGCCGAGGTGGACGGAGACGACGTGCGTGCCCTGCCCGGCCAGTTCCAGGCGCAGCGCGTTGCTCATGGCCCAGTTCGCCGCCTTGGACACGGCGTAGGCGCCGGCGCCGGGGGCGGCGAACCAGGACAGCGCGGAGGCGATGTTCACGACCGTCCCGCCGCCGTTCGCGGCGAGGACGGGCGCGAACGCCCGCACCACGGACAGGGTCCCCCAGAAGTTGACGTCCAGTTCCGCTCGCACGCCGTCCAGGTCGCCGAGCAGCGGAGAACCGGTGGAGACGCCGGCGTTGTTGACGAGCAGGTCCACGTCACCGGCCAGTTCGGCGGCTGCGGCGACCGCGTCGGGATCGGTGATGTCGAGGGCGAGCGGCCTGGCGCCGGGCAGGTCGACGGTCTCGGGGCGGCGGGCGGCCGCGTGGACGGTCGCGCCGCGCGCCAGCAGTTCGAGGGCGAGGTGGCGGCCCAGGCCGCGGTTGGCTCCGGTGACGAGTGCGGTGGTCATGCGGCGTACGCTAGGACCTGACGCTGACGTGAGGGTCAAGTCCTGACGTCGAGGGAGTCCGGACCGGGAGGTCGGTGTGCGCATCGGGGAGGTCGCCGAGCGGGCGGGGGTCAGCGTCCGCGCGCTGCGCTACTACGAGGAGCAGGGTCTGCTGAGCTCCGAGCGCACCACCGGTGGGCAGCGCCGCTACCCGGACTCGGCGGTCGAGCGGGTGCGGTTCATCCAGAACCTCTACGCCGCCGGGCTCGGCAGCAAGGCGGTCCTGCGGATCCTGCCGTGCGTGGAGAACGGCGTCCTCACCGACGAGATGCACGAGCGGCTGCTCGCCGAGCGCGCCCGCGTGCAGGCGCAGCTCGACGAGCTGACCGCCACGCGCGACAAGCTCGACGACGTCATCCGCGCCGGGCAGGCGAACCGGCCGGGGGCGGCGGGACGCGGCCGGCGCCGTGGTTCCGCGGCTCAAGCGTGTGCGGACGGTTTCCAGCCGGTGTAGTCCAGCACCAACGCCCCTGGGGTGGTCGTGGCAGTCGTTCTTCGTGCCAGTGTCGCTCGGACTGCCACACCCGTGCTCGTATACGAGGCTCGGAGCGGGTCATCAGCAATTGCTGGAACCTCCGTCAAGCGCCGGAGCAGTTGTATGGACCAGGCGCTGGAGGCGTCGGGTTCGTGCCTCGCAAGGCCCACGCCCAGACGTGGGCTAGAGCGTCCACATCGCACTGCGACAGGACCGGCTCGGTCCGGCGGATCATCCAGCCGTACCCCATGAGATCTTCGCTCTGGCTCAAGTTCGTCGCGTGACCTAGACCCAGAGCATGTCCGATCTCGTGCATGGCTGTGTGGTAGATCCCACTCAGTCCGACCGGCTGGAAACCCAGCCCGCTGGGTCCTTGACCGCTGACGATGACGTTCTGGCACGCCCCCTTGCGGCACTTCGCGCGCCCCGAGAAGTTGGCTCCTCCTGCTCGGGCCTCGAAGTGCACCACGATGTCGGCTTCGCGCCTGCTGTGTACGCGCGTCAAGGAGACCTGACCACCGAGGCAAGCTCGTAGGACGGAGTCCCACTGGTCGACCGCTCGATGCAGCGCCGCGAGTTCATCGGTACTCGCTCCCGGGTACGCCTCGACCACCACGGTCAGTGCACCGTGGTCCCACCAATGCTTATCCGCGAAGTGGTCGTGCATGATTTCCAGGGCCTCGGCATCCGACGTGGGTCGTGCGCACGTCGCGGGGACCCGTGTTCCCACGGACGTGGCGCTCGGACCGGGCGCAGGCGCGGCGACCGCCGCCTGGACCGGAGCCACCAGTGCTGAGGCGAGCAGTGCAGCACTCGCCGCAGCGACTCGTCGTCGACCCACGATGCCTCCCGAGGCGAGAACCGACCTTGGTGCTCCTGCACAGTGTGGCGCAGTGGGACCTCCCGCGTCTGCCGATCACCAGATCGCGCGCGGCGGGGACTCCCACCACGCGGAGCGACACCGACCCGCTGGGTGCTGGGTGGCCTGCGGTGATGGATGCGGTCTCGTCAGGAGGTCGACACGGGGGAGGACGAGACTGGTGCGCCTGACGCTCGAGGGCGGACGTGCCGCCAACCTGCTCGTGCGACAGGTGGTTGGTCACCGTGCACGAGGTGGTCACCCGGCAGGGTGATGGTCCGAGCTTCGTCGGACGGCATGCGCAGGATCGGCTCCCGGGTCCAGCAGCTGGAACATCACGTGGTCGCGCCACTCACCCGCGATGCGCAGGTACCGGGGGGCGAGCCCGTACCGCGTGAACCCGTTGCGCCGCAGCACCCGCTGCGAGCGGACGTTGTCCACCAGCGTCTCGGCCTGCACCCGGTGCAGGCCGAGCTCCCCGAAGGCGATCGACGTCAGGCGGGCCGCGGCGGCGGTGGCCGTGCCCCGGCCCCCGGCGCGCTCGGCGATCCAGTACCCCAGGCTGGCGGACTGCAGCGCCCCGCGGACGATCCCGGACAGGGTGGCGCGGCCGATCACGGCGCCGTCGTCGTCGAGGACGACGTGGGGCAGGCAGGTGCCCCGCGCGTGCTCGTCCAGCGCCGCCTCGACGGCCGCGCGCTGACCGGCCGCGGTGGACCACGGCTCCTCGCGCAGCGGCTCGTACGGCGCCAGGAACTCGCGGTTGTCCACGACCAGGCGCGCCAGGACCTCGGCGTCGCCGGTCTCGACCAGGCGGGTGGTGACCACCGCGGCAGCCTGCCAGCCCCGCCCGTGCCGCCGGCGGGGGACTCGATCGGGTCACGGTGCGGCGCGACGCCCCCGGTCGGCGTCCCCGGGAGGCACGCTGGAGGGGACGGCTGCGGGAGGGGGAGGCGTGCGCGGACGACGGACCGTGCTGGCCGCTGGGCTGCTCGCGCTGGCGGCCGGGTGCGGGCAGCAGTCCGCGCCGCCCTCCACGTCCCCCGACCCCCGGGCGCTCGACGCCTCCGCCGCCGTCGAGCGCGCCCGCGCCGACCTGCTGGCCGGCTGCTCGCGGGAGGCGCGCGCCGTGCCCGGCCCGGAGGCGGTCGACGAGGGCTGGGCCGCGGAGATGGAGTTCACCACCGAGCGGGCCGTGCTGTTCCTGCGCGAGCAGCGGGAGGCGTTCGCGCTCGACGCCTGGGCGCGCTGCACGCTCCCCGACGCGTACGCGGGGTTCCGCGTGAACGAGCAGGACGTCATCGAGGGGGGAGCGCCCTACGGGGCCGTCCTGTCCGTGACCGCCGCCGCGGGCCCCGACCCGCTGGCCGGCGCGCCGCTGGACCTGCTGGCCGGGCACGTCGAGGTGGAGCGGGTGCCGTTCTCCCACCTGCAGCTGGTCGCGCTGGCCGACAGGGTGGACCGGGTGCTCGCCGCGTGCGACGACCTGCCCGACGTGGCGCGGCCGTCGGCGATGATCGACCTCGACGGCTACACCCTCGTCAGCAGCGACGGCGACGCCGTGGAGGGGTGCCTCGACGCCGCCGACGAGCGCGGCGAGCTCGGCCGCGACCCCGGCCGGGCCCAGGTCCGCGTGGAGGACCTCGGTTCCGACGTGTCCGTCGTCGACGGACCGGTCATCGTCAAGACGGGGTCGCAGGGCGCCTACGAGGACTCGGCCACCTTCGGCCGCGTGGAGCTGGTCGAGGGCTGCCTGCTGCTCGTGGACGACGCGACGGGGCCTTTTGGAGCGTCCGTCCTCGTGTGGGACGAGGGCACCACGTGGGACGGGGAGCGGCAGGAGGTCGTCCTCGCCGACGGCGTCCGCGTCCCGCTGGGCACCCGGGTCCTCGCCGCCGGGGCCACGGAGTCCGACCTGCGCAACGTCCTCGGCCCGGAGGGCGAGCGCGCCGCCGTCGCCTGCGGCGGCAGCGGCACCCCGGCCGACGGCGGACTGGCCGTGCGGGCCGGGTCCCGCCCCGAGGGGGAGCCGTACCCCGGCCCGTGAGCGCGCTGCGGCACCCGGCACCCACGGCTGACAGCCAGCCTGCAGGCACTGCACCGCCGGCGGCGTGTCGCGCCCTCCTGCACGGCGTGTCGCGCCGTGCCCGCAGGCTGGCTGTCAGCCCGGGCCGAGGTCGCCGGCTCTACGAGGTCCGGACCTGGTCCACGGGGCGCGCCGGGGCCGGCACCGCGGCCGCCCCGGGGTCACCGCCCGCACCGCGGCCGGGACCGAAGGCGCCGCGGTAGCGGGCGGCCGGGTGCCGCTCGTTGAGCCGTGGTGCGCCGAAGAGCTTCTGCCGCAACGGGCCCTCCGCGTACTCGCGCTGGGCCAGGCCCCGTTCGCGCAGGACGGGCAGGACGTGGTCGCCGAACTCCTCGAAGGAACCGGGGATGACCCAGTTGACCACGTTGATCCCGTCGACGCCCGCGTCGCGCCACTCCTGGAGCCGGTCGGCGATCTGCTCGGGCGTGCCGACGAGGCGCTGGCTGGTGGCGCGCTGGCGTGCCAGGTCGGCCACGACCGGTTCGCGGTCGGTGATGTGCTTGGACAGCCACTCGGCGAACCCGCGCGCCCCGTCGGTCCGCACGTCCTTCAGCGGGGTGTCGGGCGGGTAGACCCGCCCGGTGCGGTCCACGACGGCCGAGTGGGCCAGGTAGCCGTCGACGCTGATGTGCTCGTCGTGCTCGGCGGCCTTGGTCCGCGCCTCCTCCTCGGTGGAGCCGACGACGAAGCTGAGCCCCTGGTAGAACGTCACGTCGCCCGGCTCACGGCCGGCCTCGACCGCCAGCGCGCGGGTCTCGGCGATCTGCTCGGCGGCCAGGGCGGGGGAGGGGGAGACGAGGAAGACCGCCTCCGCGTGCCGGGCGGCGAACCGGCGGCCCGACAGCGACGAGCCGGCCTGGAACAGCAGCGGGGTGCGCTGGGGCGAGGGGGAGGGCAGGTGCGGTCCCTCGACGCGGTACCGCTCGCCCCGGTGGTGGATCTTGTGGACCTTGCCGGGCTCGGCGTGCACGCCCCGCTCCTTGTCCTGGACGAGGGCGTCCTCGTCCCAGGAGCCCTCCCACAGCTTGTAGACGACGTCGACGTACTCCTCGGCCCAGCGGTACCGCTCGGAGTGCTCCGTCACCCGGTCGTGGCCGTAGTTGCGGGCCCCGTTGTCCTGCATGCCCGTCACGACGTTCCAGGCGATCCGGCCGCCGGAGACGTGGTCCAGCGTGGAGATCTGCCGGGCGAAGTTGAACGGGTGGTTCTGCAGGACGTTGGAGGTCGTGGCGAAGCCGAGGTGCTCGGTGTTGACCGCCAGCGCCGACAGCAGGACGGTGGGGTCGTTGGAGGGGATCTGCAGCCCCTCGCGCAGGTAGACGTCGAAGTCGGCGTCCGCGTCGCCGTACAGGCCGCTGACGTCGGCGAAGAACATCGTGTCGAACTTCGCCGCCTCCAGGGTGCGGGCGAGGTCGATCCACGCGCGGACGTCGTTGAAGCGGTGCTGCTGCGCGTCCGGTCGGCGCCACTGCCCGTGCTGGATGTGGGAGGTGGTGTTCATCACGAAGGCGTTGAAGCGCAGCGGCCCCGTCGTCGGGTGGCTCATCGGGTCTCCTCCGGTGCGGCCAGGCCCAGCCGGGGCAGGGCGCTGACCAGTTCGCGGGTGTAGGGCTCTCGGGGGTGCTCGAAGACGTCGGTGGCGGTGCCGCGCTCGACGACGACGCCGTCCTTCATGACCAGGACGTCGTCGCTGACGTGGTAGACGACGCCCAGGTCGTGCGAGATGAACAGGTAGGCGAGCCCCAGGGTCCGCTGGAGGTCGGCCAGCAGGTCCAGCACCTGCGCCTGCACCGAGACGTCCAGGGCTGAGACCGCCTCGTCGAGCACGACGATCGACGGTTCCGGCGCCAGCGCCCGGGCGATCGAGACGCGCTGGCGCTGGCCCCCGGACATCGTGAGCGGGAAGCGTCCGAGGACGTCCTCGCCCAGCCCGACCTGGTGCAGCAGCTCGCGGACCCGGGCGCGGCGGCTCTCCCGGTCCCCGCCGGAGGACCGCGGGAGGGCGTCGAGCAGGATCCGCTCGACGGTCCAGCGCGGGTCGAAGGAGCTCAGGGGGTCCTGCTGGACGACGGAGACCTCCCGGCGCCGGGCCCGGCGCTCCCTCTCCGGTGCCGCCGACCACGGCCGGCCCAGGAGCTCGACGGTGCCCTCGTCGGGCGTGGTCAGGGCGAGCGCGAGGCGGGCGGTGGTCGACTTGCCCGACCCCGACTCCCCGACGACGCCCAGGGTGCGGCCGGCCCGCAGGGCGAAGGAGACCCCGTCGACGGCGGTGTGCGTGCCGCGGCCGGTGGCGTACCGCTTCACCAACCCCTCGGCGCGGAGCACCACCCCCGTGCGCTGCTCGCGCCGGGGGGCCGGCAGCGCGGCGCGGGGGGCGGGGCTCAGGCGCTCGCCGCGGGTGTGCTCGCCGGGCACGGCGGCGATGAGGGCGCGGGTGTACTCGTGCTGCGGTGCGTCCAGGACGTCGGCGGTCCGGCCGGCCTCGACGATCCGGCCCCCGGACACGACGAGCACCCGGTCGGCCAGGCGGGCCACGACGGACAGGTCGTGGCTGATCAGCACGATCGCCACCCCCTGCCGCTTCTGCTCCTCCAGCAGGTCCAGCACCTGCGCCTGGACCGTCACGTCGAGGGCGGTGGTGGGCTCGTCGGCGATGAGCAGCTCGGGCTGCAGCGCGATGGCCGAGGCGATGAGCGCGCGCTGGCGCAGACCGCCGGACAGCTCACCGGGGCGCTGCCCGGCGCGGGTGCCGGCCGAGGGGATCCCGACCGCCGTCAGCAGTTCCACCGCCCGGGCGCGGCGCCGGCGCCGGGAGGTCCAGCCGTGCAGCCGCAGGGCCTCCTCGACCTCGGCGCCGACCGGGCGCAACGGGTCCAGGGAGACCAGGGCGTCCTGGGCGACGAACCCGATGCGGGCGCCGCGGGTGCGGCGCCAGTCGCGGCCGGTGAAGGTGCGCACGTCCGCGCCGTCGAAGTCCAGCCGACCGGCCCGCACGCGAGCCCCGGGGCCGCTCAGGCCGACCAGCGCGCGGGCGGTGACGCTCTTGCCGGACCCGGACTCGCCCACGACGGCCAGGCACTGCCCGGCCTCCAGGTCGAAGGACACGTCGTGGACCACGTCCCGGGTGGCGCCGCCCCGCGGGGCGAACCCGACGTTCAGGTCCCGGACGCTCAGCACGCTCACGACTCCCGCCTCTCCAGCAGGGACTGCAGGTGGTTTCCCAGGGTGGTGGCCGCCAGGGCCAGGGCGACGATGACCAGACCGGGGACGACGGTCAGCCACCAGGCGTGGGCGACGTAGGGGCGCCCGGCCTCCAGCAGCGCCCCCCACTCCGAGCTGGGCGGAGCCACGCCCAGACCCAGGAACGACAGGCTCGAGGCCCACACGATGGACTGACCGATCGACAGCGCCATGATCGCGACCAGGGGGCGCAGGGCGTTCGGCAGGACGTGCCGGCGCAGGATTCGCGCCGGGGAGTGCCCCAGGGCCACGGCGGCCTCGACGTAGGCCGAGCCCCTGGCCGACAGGACCTGCCCGCGGACCATCCGCGCGTACCCCGGTGCGGTGCCGACCCCGACGGCCACGGCCTGCGTCAGCGCCGAGGGGCCCAGCAGCGCCACCAGCAGCAGCGCCAGCAGCAGGCTCGGGAAGCTGAACAGCACCTCCACGAGGCGGTCGACGGCCGGGCCCACGACCCGGCCGCCCAGCGCCGCGAGGGAACCCAGGACGACGGCCAGGCTCAGGCTCACCGCGCTGGCGCCGGCGCCGATGGCCAGCGAGGGGCGGGCGCCGTGCACGACGCGGCTCCACAGGTCCCGCCCGGCCTCGTCGGTGCCGAACCAGTGGCCCGGCCCGGGCGCCTGCAGCGCCTGGGACAGGTTCAGGGCCAGCGGGTCGGTGGTGTCCAGGACACCGGGGGCGGCGACGGCCACCAGGAAGAACAGGGCCGTGCCGGTGGCCAGGTACACGCTCCAGGGCCGCGGCCGCCGGGTCCGGCCGCCCGGGCGGCCGGTGCGCGCGGGACGGGGGGCGCCGGGTGCGGCGTCCGTCAGGACGGTGCTCACGAGGTGGTTCCCTTCGCCAGCCGAGGGTCGATGAGGACGTGCGCGGCGTCGACCAGCAGGTTGGCCACCACGTACAGGGCGGCCACCAGGACGACGACACCGGTGACGATGGGCAGGTCCTGGTTGTTGACGGCCGTCACCAGCACCCGCCCGATGCCGGCGCGGGTGAACACGGTCTCCACCACGACCGCCCCGGAGATGGTGGCGCCCAGCGCCCAGCCCGACAGGGTCACCGCCGGCAGCGCGGAGTGGCGCAGCACGTGCCGCACCCTGACCCCCAGGTCGCTCATGCCGCGCATCCGTGCGGTCAGGACGAACGGCTGGGCCAGGGAGCGCTCGAACTCGGTGCGGGTGGCCTGGCCCATGAAACCCGCCAGCGGGACGGCCAGGGTCAGCGCCGGCAGCAGCAGCCCCGTCGCGGAGCCGTCGCTGATGACGGGGACCCAGCGCAGCTCGAGGGCGAACACCAGCAGCAGGACGACACCCAGCCAGTAGTGCGGCAACCCGGCGCTGACGGTGTCCACCGCCGCGCCGAACCCGGAGGTGCGCCGGCCGCGGCCGGCGGTCGCCGTCACCCAGAGCACCGTCAGCAGCCAGGCCAGCGCGATCGCCGAGGCCGTCAGCACCAGCGTGGCGCCCAGCTGCTCGCCGATGATCGCGGTGACCGGGCGGAACTGCTGGTACGAGTTGCCCAGGTCCCCGCGCACCAGGCCGGACAGGTAGTCCAGGTACTGCTGCAGGACGGGCAGCTGGAACCCGTACTGGGCGTTGATGGCGGCCAGCTCCTCGGGCGTCCGCTCGATCGGCTGCCCGGCGCGGATGTTGAAGATGATCGTGGCGCGGTCGCCGGGGAGGGCTACCTGGGCGGCGAAGGCCACGGTCGCGGCCCCCCACAGCACCAGCGCCGCGCCGAGGAGGCGCCGCAGCACGGCTGCGCCCCAGCGGCCGGCCCGGTGCGCGGTGTTCTCGGCGGGTCCTGCCGAGAACCTCACGTCCACCGCGTCGCGGCGGGTGTCAGCGGACGAAGTGGGCATCGTAGAACACCGGTCCTCCCTGGGCGTTCTCCTGCCACACGTCCTTCAGCGCCGGTGTCACCGCGAGGGTGCTGAGCCGGTCGTAGAGGCCGATGGACAGGGCGTGGTCGGCGATGTGCTCCTGCGCCTGGCGGTACAGGGCGTTCTGCTCCTCCACGTCGGCGGTCTGGTTCGCCCGGTCGATCAGGTCGCCGAGGAACTCGTCGGTGGTGAAGGCGGCGTTGTTGCCGTTCGGCCACTCCTCGCTGATCGGCCGCCAGTTGATCCAGAGGATCCCCGCGGTCACCGAGGTCCAGTACCCGGCGGCGATGTCGCGCTCCTCCGGCTGCGTGTACAGGCCGGAGAAGAACCCGCTGGGCGGGACGGTGACCAGGTCGACGGCGAACCCGGTGGCCTTGGCCTGCTCCTGGACGCCCTGGAGGATCGAGGCGCCGTCGGCGTTGACGATGGTGCCGGAGTTGTAGGGCAGCACGACCTCCAGGCGCTCCCCGTCCTTCGTGCGGACGCCGTCGACGTCGCGGCCGGTCCAGCCGGCCTCGTCGAGCAGGCGGTCCGCCCGCTCGAGGTCCAGGTCGTACGCCTCGGCGGCCTCCTCGCTGTACCCGGGGGTGGACTGGGAGACCGCTCCGTTGCCCTCGTAGGGGATGACGCCCTGACCGATGGTCTCCACCAGGGACCGCCGGTCGAGGCTGTGGGCGAACGCCTTGCGGACGCGCTCGTCGGTGAAGGGGCCCTGCTGGGTGTTGAACGCCAGTTGCTGCGGGCGACCGCCGGTGATGTACCTGAACATCTCGTAGCCGTCGTCCTCGAGCCCGCCGTAGTCGATGGCCGGCACGTCGTAGACGGCGTCGGTCTCGCCCGCCCGCAGCGACGCGACCCGGGTGGTGGCGTCGGCGACGAACCGCCAGACGACCCGCTCCACGTACGCGGGGCCGGTGTGCCTCGCGTTGGCCGGCGGTGAGGTGTAGTCCTCGTTGCGCCGCAGCACGATCTGCTCGCCGCGGTCCCAGTGGTCGACGACGAAGGCTCCCGAGCCGACGGGCTGCTCGCAGTTCTGCTCCGCGGTGCGGGTCTCCAGGGCCTCCTGGGACTGGATGCCGGTGTACCCCTGGGCGAGGTTCTCGGCCAGCCGCGGGTAGGGCTTGCTCAGGTGGACCTGCAGGGTGAGGTCGTCGACGGCCGTGGCGCGGTCGTAGTACCCGTCGAGCCACACCTTGGCGGTGGAGTTGCCCCCGTCCATCCAGTGGTCGAAGTTGTGGGCGACGACGGCGGCGGTCAGCTCGCTGCCGTCGGTGAACCGCACCCCGTCCTTCAGGTGGAACGTCCACGTGAGGCCGTCGGCGGAGGTCTCCCACGACGTGGCCAGCCAGGGCACGACCTGCCGGTCGGTGTCGAGCGAGGTCAGCGCGTCCAGGACCTGGGTGGACAGGTAGGCCTGCTCGATCCACCCGCCGAAGACGCACGCGGGTTCCTGCTGGTGGCCGTAGACGATCGTCCCGCCGGGGACGGGTCGGGCGTCGGGCGCGGGGCGCGGCGCGGCGGCCGAGCCGGCGCAGCCGGTGAGCAGCAGGGCCGCGAGACCGGCTGTGAGGGTTCTCCGGGGGCGTGCGGGCATGCGGACGGAACTCCTGTCGGTGCGGGTGCCGAGGGGGAGGGAGAGGGGGAGGGAGAGGGGGAGGTGCGGAGTGGAGTCGTCAGGCCCGACAGGTGGCGCTGCTGGTGCGCACGAGGTCCACGTGCCGGCGCGCGACGAGCAGCACCGTGCGAGAACCCCGCCCGCGCTCGTCGATCACCTGGTTCTCCTCGGTTCCGCGCTTGCCGAGCACCTCGCCCGACCGGGTCGTCACCTGGGGCACCCCGCCACGGGAGGAGGGTTGCCGGACAGCTAGCCAGGGCTCACAGCTGCCACTCTTGACCTGGTCCGAAACTACGAGCCCCCGCGACGTGCTGTCAACCTCCGCCACCGGCGGTCCCCGGAACCGCCCGGGTGGTGCGGGCGCCGTCGCCGGCCGCCGGTGCCCGTCGCGGACCCCGGAACTCCGCACCGGTGGAACTCCGGGCCGGCGGCGGGCTTCCCGTCACGTCAGCCAGTCCCACACCGTCCGGGCGCCGGTGACGACCAGCCAGCCCAGGCCCACGACCGCCAGTCCGAGCACCGCCAGCACGAGCGCCACGGCGAGCAGTTCGCCGGCCCGCTGACCCGGCGTGAGCACCGGTTCCGGCGCGCGCGGGTCCCGCCAGGACACCGGCGCACCGGCGATCCGCTCGGCCTCCTCGCGCAGCGCCCGCAGGCGCGCGGCCGCGCCCGGCCCCGCGCTGTCCTCGTCGGTGCGCCAGCACAGGGCCCGCATCCGCGCGAAGGGGTCGCCGCAGGTGCGCTCGAACGCGGCCACCTCGCGCTCGTCGCGGTGCTCGCCCAGGTAGGACCAGCGCCCGGCCTGGGCGAGGTCGCCCTCGCGGCGGTAGGCGCCGGCCAGCTGCTCGCGCACGTCGAGGCGGTCGGGGAACGAGCCGACGAGGCCGCGCAGGCGCTGCCGGGCCAGCCCGGTGCGCCCCGCGGCCAGGTCGGCGGCGGCCCTCGTCAGCGTCTCCTCGACCGGCACCCGGTGATGGTCGCCCACGCGGGGCCGCGCGCGCCGCCGGGTTTCCGCAGGGGGCGACCGCGCGGACGGAAAACCGCCTGGGCAGGCGGGGCGGGGTCCGCCACGCTGTCCGGGTGCTCAGCGACGCGGACCTGCGGGACCTGGCCGGACGCCTCGTCCGGGTGCCGGGCGTGGAGGCGGTCGCCCTCGGCGGCAGCCGCGCCCGCGGCGAGCACTTCCCGGACTCCGACGTCGACCTGGGGCTCTACTACCGCCCGCCCCTGGACGTCGACGCGCTGCGGCGCCTGGCCCGCGAGGTCGCCGGTCCCGGCGCCGACGTCACCGTCCCCGGTGCGTGGGGGCCGTGGGTGGACGGCGGGGGGTGGCTGAGGGTCGACGGCACCGCCGTCGACTGGCTGTACCGCGACCTCGACCGGGTGCGGCGCAGCTGGGAGCAGGCGCAGCGGGGCGAGCTCTCCTGGCACGTGCAGGCCGGGCACCCGCTCGGCGTGCCCGGTCACGCCTACGCCGGGGAGGCGGCGCTCGCCGTCGTCCTGGCCGACCCGGGCGGTGAGCTGACGGCGCTGCAGCGGGCCGCCCGCACCTGTCCGCCGCTCCTGCGGGACGCGGTGGTGGACGGTCTGTGGGAGGCGGAGTTCCTGCTCGCCGGGGCGCGCAAGGCCGCGCCCCGCGGCGACAGCGCGTACGTGGCCGGCTGCCTGTTCCGCGCGGTGCTGCTGTGCGCGCACGCGCTGCACGCGCACGCCGGGCGCTGGGTGGTCAACGAGAAGGGCGCGGTCGCCGCGGCCGGGCGGCTGCCGAGCGCACCGGTGGGTTTCCGCGAGCGGGCCGACGCGGTGTTCGCGCCGGCCGGCGGGGCGGACGCGCTGGGCGCGGCGCTGGACGCGGCGCAGCAGCTGGTCGAGGAGACCGCGCGGTCGTGCTCGTCCACGCCCGCTTGACCCCAGCGGCCGGGGACCTCGGCGACCTCACCCGTGCGGAGGTGTCCCGGTGCGGTGACCCGCTGCCAGGCTGGGCCGGGTGCCGCACGAGGACGACAAGCTGCGCCGGGCCGGGCTGCGCCCGGTGTACACGGCGACGGCGGTGGGGCTGGGCCCGCCGTGGCTGTGGCCGTCGCTGACCGCGGCCGCGGTGGTGCTCGCGCTGGTGCAGCTGGTCGTGGCCGACGTGTGGCAGCAGCGGGTGGTGCCGCTGCTCGTCCTGCTGTCGCCGCTGTCGCTCGTGGCCGTGCGGCGCTGGCCACCCCGCACGTACGTCGAACCCGAGGGGGTGCGGGTGCGCCGGGGTGTGCCGCGGGGCCGGCTGGTCGCGTGGAGCGATGTCGCCGCGGTGCGCGTGCAGGGGCGGTGGGACGACTTCAGCACCCTGAGCACCCGCGAGGGCCGCACGCTGACGCTGTACGGCGTGGAACCCGTGGACGCCGAGCGCCTGCGCGCGGTGGTGACCGCCCGCGGGGGAGGGGCCGGCGAGCGCACGTGACGTCCGGTCCCGGCCGGCGGAACCGCGGGGAGCTCACCCCCGCGGGGCTGGGCCGGGAACTCCGTCGTCGCGCCAGAGCCCGCGCCGCACCTTGCCGGTGTCGTCGCGCAGGGGGCCGGTGACGAACCGCCAGCACGCCGGTCGCTGCCGCGGGGGCAGCCGCGCAGCGACCCAGGCGTCCAGCTCCTGCTCGTCCACCCCCGAACCGTCCACGACGGCGCGGACCCGCTGCCCCAGCTCCTCGTCGGCGACGCCGACCACGACGGCCGAGCGGACCCGGGGGTGCTCCTCCAGCACCGCCTCGACGTCGGCGGGCACGACCACCTCCCCGCCGCTGACGACGACGTCGTCGATCCGGTCGCCCACGTGCAGGTAGCCGTCGGCGTCCAGCCACCCGGAGTCCCCGGAGGCGTGCCAGCCGTCGCGCAGCGGCGGTTCGGCACCGAGGTAGGTGTAGGTGGGCACGTCGCGGCGCATCAGGACCTCGCCGACCTCGCCGGGGCGGCAGTCGGTCAGGTCCGGCCGCACCACGCGGAAGCGCGAGCCGGGCAGGGGCCGGCCCACGGACCCGGGGTGGCGCAGCCAGTCCGCGCCGTCGATGAACGTCAGCCCCTGCGACTCGGTGCTGGCGTAGACCTCGTGGACCCGCTCGGCGCCGAGCCAGCCGATCCAGGCGCGCTTGAGCCACGGCGCGCAGCGGGCGCCCAGGTGCAGCACCGACTCCAGGCTGGAGACGTCCGCGGCCGCTCGCGCCGGGTGCCGCCAGACGCGCAGCATCGTCGCCGGCACGAGCAGCCCCCAGGTGACGCGCGCGGCGGCCACCAGTTCCAGCCACCGCCCGGCGTCGAAGCGCGGCACGACCACCAGTTCGTGGCCCGTCATCAGCCCGCGCATCGCGTAGGTGAACGGCGCGGCGTGCGAGAGCGGGCCGGCCACGAGCTGCACCGCCCGCAGCGGGACGAAGGGGGCCACCGGCGCTGTCGGGTCGACGCGCGCCGGCGCCGCGGCCCGGACCACCTTCGGGCGGCCCGTGCTGCCGCTGGAGGTCGGCGCCTTCCACGAGGAGGCCGCCAGGTCGGGCAGCTCGCCGTCGTCCACGCCGACGGTCAGCGCCGTGAGGTCGCCCAGCGCGGCGTCCACCACCAGGGCGGGCCGGGTGAGGGCCAGGACGGCTTCACGCTCCTGCTCGGGCAGGCGGGGGGAGAGCGGTTGCGGGGTCGCGCCCGCCTTCCAGGCGGCCACGTGGGCCAGCACCGCGTCCACCCCGTTCGGCAGTGCCACGGTGACGACGTCGTCGGGGCGCACCCCCTCCTCGATCCAGCGGCGCGCCAGGGCGTTGGTGCGCCGGTCCAGCTCCTCGCGCGTGAGGACCCGCCCCTCGCACCGCACGGCCACCGCACCGGGCGAGCGCTGCGCCAGCCACGTGAGCGCCCTGCTGATGCTCGGGCTGCTCACCGCACCGGCTCCGCCGCGGCCAGCGAGCGGTACAGCGCCAGGTGGGCGTCGGCCGCCGCCGCCCAGGTGTGCCGGGCGACCAGTTCCGCCCCGCGGGCGCGCCGCGCGGCCGCCGCACCGGTGTCCGGTGCGGTGGTGAGCGCCGCGTGCAGGGCGTCGGCGGCCCCGGCCGGGTCGCGCGCGAACGCCGCCGCGCCGTCGAAGACCTCGCGCAGCACCGGCAGCTCGCGCACCACCAGCGGCACCCCGGCCGCCAGCGCCTCCATGGCCGCCAGCCCGAAACCCTCCTTGGTCGACAGGAAACCCATCGCGCCGGCGGCGGCCACCAGGGACGGCAGCTCGTCCTGCGCGACCGGGCCCAGGACGTGCGGGTGGACCCCCAGCTCCCGCGCCAGGGCCTCGAAGCCCGCGCGGTAGTCGCGGTGGTCGAACAGCGTCTCCCCGCCGGCGACGACGAGCTGCACGTCCGGCAGCCGCTCGCGCAGCAGCGCCACCGCGCGCAGCAGGTCCGTGCTGCCCTTGCGGGGTTCGATGCCGCCGACGGCGAGCACGTAGCGCCCGAACCGCTCCCGCCAGCGGGCCCGCGCCGCCCGCGCGCCCGCCGTGCCCGCCGCGGCGGCGGCGAACGGCGCGGCGTCCACGCCGTTGGGGACGACGAGCGGCTCCAGGCCCCACCCGGCACGCAGCTCCTCGGCCACGGCCCGCGAGACGCACACGTGCGCGTACGGCTCGACGATCGCCCGCTCGTGGCAGGCGGCCAGCTCCGGGGTGGTGAACGTGTCCAGGTGGTGGACCGTCCGCACGCAGCGGCCCACCGCGTTGGCGCTGATGCAGTCCTGGGCGTGCACGACGTCGTACCCGCTCGGGTCGAAACCCTCGCGCAGCACGTCCACGGACCGCAGGATCCGCGCCCCCACGTCCTCGCCCTCGCGGGCCGCAAACTCGACCACGCGCACGTCCACGCGCGCGTCGACGGGCCGGAAGAACGCCCGGTCGCCGCCGCGGCCCAGCGTCCACACCGACACCTGCGCGCCGGCGTCGACGAGCGCCTCGGCCAGCGCCAGCGTGTGCACCACCCCGCCGCGGGGTTTGGTGGAGTAGGTGGTCAGCGCGATCCTCACCGGACCGCCCCCGCCCGGCCGGGCGACGCGGCCCCCAGCTCGTCCAGCAGGCCGCGGTACGCGCCCGGGCGCCGCTCGCGCAGGTGGTGCAGCGTGCGGCGCGCGCGGGCCACCTCCGCCGCGACGTCCACGTCCACCACGGCCATGCCTCCCTTGCCGCCGGTGCGGGCCAGCACGTCCCCGCCGGGGCCGACGACCTTCGCCTGCCCCAGGAACCGCAGGCCGCCGAGCACCCCGGTCTGGTTGGCCGAGACGAGCACCACCTGGTTCTCCGCGGCGCGCGCCCCGTCGTAGAGGTCGAACAGGCGCGACTGGCGGTCGTTGGCCAGCCGGGCGGCGCGGTCGGTGACGCTGGCCGGCCACGCCGAGGGGCAGCACAGCACCTGCGCCCCGTCCAGGGCGAGGGTGCGGGCGGACTCGGGGAACGTCTTGTCGAAGTCGATGAGCATGCCCAGCCGGCCGGCGGGGGTGTCGAACGCGGTGAACGAGCCGCCCGCGGCGTAGGAGCCCTCCTCGCCGGCCGTCAGGTGGACCTTGCGGTGCCGGCCGAGCACCCGCCCGTCGCCCACGCACAGCGCGGTGCTGCACCGGCCGCCGGCCACGGCCTCGGTGTAGCCGAAGCAGACGGTGAGGCCCCGTGCGACCTCGGCGATGCGCCGCACCGGACCGGCGTCCTCCGGCAGCGCCGGCGGCAGGTCCGCGGGGCCGGGGGAGCGCAGGTCGCCCAGGTAGCCGCCGAGCACGGCGTGCGGCAGGACGAGCAGGTCCACCCCGCGCGAGCGCGCCTCGACGACGATCCCCTCGGCCTTGGCGACGCAGCGCTCCACGTCCCGGCCGAAGTGCGCGGCGACGGCGGCGACGCGGACGGGCCGGGTCACGGGTGGCGTCGCGGGACCGGGCACGGTTCAGCGCGCGGGGGTCAGGGCACCGGCCGCTGCCCGGGCGGGCGGCGGACCGGCAGGGGCGGAACCGGCCGGGGCGGAACCGGCCGGAGCGGAACCTGCCGCGCGGGAACCGCCGCCGGTCCCGGCGCCCAGCCGACCGGTGATGCGGTCGGCGAGGAACTCCGCGTCCCGGGCGATGCCCGCGAACCGGCCCGAACCCCACGTGTGCATCCACGGCAGGCCGAGGAACGACAGCCCCTCGGTGGCGGTGACCCCGCGGGTCTGGCGCGGGCGCCCGCGGCCGTCGAAGACGCCGACCTCCACCCACCGGTGGTCGGCCCGGTAGCCGACGCTCCAGACGACCGAGGTGATCCCGGCCGCCACCAGGTCCAGCTCGGTGGTCTCCCGCTCCGGCCGCCACACGGGCGTGTACCGCTCCTCGACGGGCGCGGCGATCCCCCGGGCGGCGACGTGCCGGTCGATGGCGTCCTTGATGGACTCGGCGACGGAGTCGGCGTGGTCCAGCGAGCGCTCCAGCGTGGGGGCGAAGCGGGCGACGCCGCGCCGGACGTCGGTCAGCCGCCCGTACAGGTGCATGCCCTCCCGCGCGAAGGCGCGCAGGTCGATGTCGCGCCCGCCGTCGCGGCCGGTCATGTAGTGGTTCGTCTTCTCCTGCGCGGCAGCGCCTCCGGGGACCTCGGCGGCGGTGACGTCGTAGGTGCCCATCTCCTCCAGCCACGCGATGCAGTCGCGGCCGCGGTAGGTGCGCGCGCAGCGCGGGGCGTCGCCGACGGCCAGGTGCACCTGGCGGCCGGACAGGTGCAGGTCCTCGGCGATCTGCGCGCCCGACTGCCCGGAGCCGACGACGAGGACGGCCCCCGCGGACAGCCGGCCGGCGCTGCGGTACTGCGAGGAGTGCAGCTGCTCGACCTCCTCGGGGATCCGGCCGGCGGCGGCCGGCACGACCGGCAGGTGGTAGCCGCCGGTGGCGACGACGACCTCGCGGGCGCGGAACGCGCCCGCGCTCGTGGACAGCTCGAACGCGGCGCCGTCCCCGGCCGGGTCGTCCCCGTCCGCGGTGCGGCGCAGCCCCGTCACCTCGACGCCCTCGCGCACGGGGGCGCCGAAGGAGGCGGCGTAGGAGGTGACGAAGCGGTGCACCTCGTCGCGGGGCATGAAGCCGTCCGGGTCGTCGCCGCCGAACTCCCCGGTGTAGGACCACCCCGGCAGGCGGCACTGGAAGTTCGGGGTCACCAGGGTGAAGGCGTCCCAGCGCCCGTCGCGCCACTCGTGCCCGACGCCGGCGCGCTCGAGCAGGACGTGGTCGACACCCCGCCGGGTCAGGTACCAGCTCAGGGACAGACCGGCCTGCCCGGCGCCGACGACGACGACGTCGTGGTGCTCGGCGAGCTCCTGCTGCGGGGCGTGCGCGTGGTTCATCGGGTCTCCTCAGGCGAGGCTGGGTTCGCGGCGGGGCGCGTGCGCGTTGGCGGCCACGACGGTGGTGTAGGTGTCCGGACGGCGGTCGCGCAGGTTGAACATCGACCGCCGGGCGGCGGCCAGCTCGCCCTCCACGTCGACGTCGGCGACGGCCACCCCGGCGCCCGTGCCGGTCGCCGCCAGGACGTCGCCGCCGGGCCCGACGACCTTGGCGCTGCCCACGTACCGCAGCGCCCCGAACGTGCCGGCCTGGTTCGCGGCGACCCACACGACCTGGTTCTCCAGGGCGCGCGCCCGGTCGTACAGGTCGAAGCGCTTCGTCCAGCGGTCCTCGGCCAGGTCGGCGGCCGCGGCGGTCCGCGAGGCGGGCCAGGCGGAGACGCTGACGACGATCCGCGCGCCGTCCAGCGCCAGGGCGCGCGCCGCCTCCGGGAACGCCTTGTCGTAGCAGATCTGCATGCCCAGGCGCCCGACCGGGGTGTCGAACGCCTCGAAGCGGTCGCCCGCGGCGTAGGACAGGTTCTCGCCCAGCGGCTGGTGCACCTTGCGGTGCACGCCGAGGAGCCCGTCGCCGGTGAGCGCGACGGCCGTGTTGTAGCGGTCCGCGCCGCCGTCCTCGCAGAACCCCAGGACCACCACGACGTCCCCGGCCATCCGCTGCACGCGGCGCAGCTCCGGCCCGTCCAGGCGCAGCGCGGGCGGTCCCGGCCGCTCCCGCCGCGACCGCGCGGTGCCGCGGTCCTCGGCCGCGCCGAGGCCGGACAGGTACCCGCCCAGGCACGCCTCCGGCAGCGCCAGCAGGTGGGTGCCGGAGGCGTGCGCCTCCTGGAGCAAGCGCCCGATCGCGGCGAAGTTCTCCTCCAGGTCGCGGCCGAACCCCTGGGCCACCGCCGCCACGCGCGTCGTCGCCGAGCGGGTCGTCGCGGGCGCCGCCGCGGTGCTGGTCGTGGTGCTGCTCATGCCCGTCCCCATCCCGTCACGGCGTCCCGGACCACCCGGGTCACCTCCCCGTCGGGCCAGCGCAGGCCGACCCCCTGCCCGGTGGTGAGCCGGCCCACCGCCGCGGTGACGGCGGGCCCGGCCGGGGCCGGCCGCCGGTCCGCGGGCGCGGCGCTGACGACCGCGAACCCCGGGAAGCACGTGAACCAGTCGCCGGTGCTGACCCCGGCGGGGCGGGGCACGGCCGCCACGTCGATCTCCGCGCCCGTCCCGCACGCCTCGGCGAGCATCCCGACGGTGCCGGCCAGGCCGGCCATGCTCACGTCCTTGGCCGCCGCCGGGCGCGAGCGCGCCACGGACGAGGCCATCGCGCGCAGCTCGTCCCCGGTGCGCGTCGAGGTGGAGTCCCACTGGGTGCCGCGGTAGCCGGGGCGCCAGCCGCCGCCGAGGTCCGCCGTCAGCGACAGCACGTGCCCGGCGCGGCCGCCGCCGGCCGGGACCGGGTGCCGGGTGCGACCCAGGGCGGTGACCGACAGGGCCGCCGGGACCCCCAGCTGGGTGTGCCCGCCCAGGACGGGGACGCCCCACGCGCTCGCGGCCGCGCGCAGCCCCGCGACGACCCGCGCGGCCGCGGCGGCGTCCCGGGCGGCGAGGGCGTCCAGCAGGCCCACGGGTTCCGCGCCCATCGCCGCCAGGTCGTTGAGGTTCACCAGCACCGCGCACCACCCGGCCCACTCCGGGTCGCGCTCCACCATCGAGGGCAGGACCGCGTCGCACGCGGCCACCAGGTCGCTGCCCGGCACGGGAGCGCCGTCGTCGCCGCGGAACCCGATCCCGCCCAGGGCTCCCGGCGCGCCGCCCAGCCCGGCCAGCAGACCCGCCAGCGGGGCCTTCGTCGCCTCCACCAGGCGCTGCACCCGGTCCAGCGGGTAGCGCACCAGCACGTGCGGCACCCCGCGCAGCGGCACGGCGCGCACGCGCTGCCACCCCAGGCGCCGGAACAGCACCTCGTTCGCGGCCTGGACGGTGGCCTCGAAGCGCAGGGCGCCGGCCTCCCCGGCGTGGGCGCAGGCCGCGCGCACGAGGGCCGCGCCCACCCCGCCGGCCGTGCGGGCCGCGGCGGCCACGACCAGCCGGCTGCCGCGCCACCACCCGAGGTCTGGCCCCGGCCCGGCCGGGGCCAGGCGCACGCCGCCCAGGACGGTGCCGTCCGGGGCCAGCGCGACGAGGACCCGGCGGCGGGGGTCCTCGTCCACCTCGTCGAGGTCGCTGCGCGCGAACAACCCCTGCTCGGTGACGAACACGTCGCGGCGCAGGGTCCGGTAGGCGCCCTCCTCGGCGGCGCCGGCGACCTCGACGCGGAAGGGCGGCACCGGGCGCGGCGCCCCGGCGATGACCCGCACGTCCAGCGGCGGCAGCCGGTGGTGGGGCGTGAGCATCCCCGGCGCCAGCGACGCCCCGGCGGTGCTCACGCGCCCAGGTCCTGCAGCACCGAGCACGCCCCGCACGCCGCGCAGCCGGCCCCCTGGTCGGCCCCGCGCATCCCGGCCGCGCGCAGGAGGTCCGCGACCCGGCGGGTCACGTCCTCCAGCACCGCCGGGTCGGGAGCCGCCGCCCCGTCGACGTCGACCGCGAGGGTCCCGGCCAGCGGCCGGAACGGGACCACGAAGGGGTAGACGCCCATCGCCACCAGTTCCGCTGCACCGGCGACGAGCTCGTCGGCGTCCTCGCCCAGCCCCACGAGCAGGTACGTGGAGACCCGGTTGCGCCCGAACACGCGCACCGCCTCCGCCCACGCCGCGCGGTAGGCGCTCAGCGGCACGCTCGCCTTGCCCGGCGTCCAGCGCCGCCGCACCGCCTCGTCGAGGGACTCCACGTGGATGCCGATGGAGGTGGCCCCCGCCTCCCGCAGCTCGCCGATCGCGGCGAGGTCGGCGGGCGGTTCGCACTGCACCTGCACGGGCAGGCCGGGCACGGCCCGCTGGACCGCCCGCACGCAGCGGGCCAGGTGGCGCGCGCCCCGGTCCGGCGCCGTCGAGGTGCCGGTGGTCATCACCACGTGCTTCACGCCGTCCAGGCGCACCGCGGCCTCGGCGACCTCCGCCAGGGCCGCGGGGGTCTTCACCGCCACGGTGTCACCGGCCTCCAGGGACGCCTCGACCGCGCAGAACCGGCACCGCTGGTCGGGGGCGTAGCGCGCGCACGTCTGCACCACCGTGGTGGCCAGCACGTCCCGCCCGTGCAGCCGGGCGATCTTCTCGTAGGGGACGCCGTCGGCCGTGCTCAGGTCGTAGAACCGCGGCCGCTGCACGGGGACGACGTCCACGCCCAGGTCGGTGACGGCCCCCAGCTCCTCCAGCAGCAGCCGGCCGCCGCGCACCAGGTAGGGGCTGTCCGGCCGCACCGGGACCGCCGCGGCCAGCCCGCCCAGGACGACGTGCCCGTCGTCGCTGGGACCGGCCCCGCCCGTGCGCCGCACGGGCGCGGCCAGCCGGACACCGCGCACCGCGACGTCGGCGCGGGTGGTGACCGCCCCGCCGGTGCCCCGGCCGGAGGTGGTGCTCGGGCAGCTCACGGCGCCGCCTCAGACCATGTAGGTGGAGTTGATGATGGCGCCCTTGCGGGCGTAGTGGATGATCGCGTCCTGCACGTCCAGCGGGTGGCAGGGGACCACGCCCTCGATGAGGTCCTCCTCGCGGTTGCCGTGCAGCGCCAGGCCGAACCGGCAGCAGTAGACGGTGCCGCCCTCGGTGATGAACGTCTCCAGCGCGCCGTTGACGTTCTGCTCGCCGGGGAACCCGGAGTCCCCGACGGTGGGGAACCCGCGGGTCGCGATGCAGTTCATCGCGCCGGGCCCGTAGAAGTAGATCGCCGACTCGAAACCCTTGCGCAGCGCGCGGGTGGCCTGCAGGACGGCGACGAAGCTGACCGACGACTCGTGGGCGATGCCGTGCACCAGGGTGAAGTAGCTCTCCCCGCCCTCGGCCCGGTAGTCGGGGAACACCTTGGTCGAGCCGTACAGGTTCTCGCCCTTGGCCTTGGACGGGTGGGGGACCTCGGCCAGCGACTTGGCGATGTTCGCCTTGATCTGCTCCTCGACCTCCGTGGTGGTGCCGGTGGTGGTGGTCGTGCTCACGGTGCTCTCCTGTCCCTGGTGGCCGGCCGCGCTGGTGCGCGGCGCGCTGGTGCTCCCGCCCGCGGGGGCGGTGTCCGTGGTCGGCTGCTCGCGCGGATCAGCCGTAGAGCGCGGAGAAGTTGTCCCGCAGGAACATCCGGGTCAGGTCGCCGTCGCCGGAGGCGGCGCGCATCCTCGCCAGCTCGCCGGCGTGGTCGCCCCAGGGCTCGTCGCTGGCGAACAGCACCCGGTCGGCGCCGGTGCCGCGGCGCTCGATCTCGGACGCCAGCCACCGCGGGGCGAAACCGATCGCCCAGCTGGTGTCGGTGTAGACCTTCTTGCCGGCCTCGATCCAGTCGAAGAAGCGGCCGGCGATGAGCTTGAGGTGACCGCTCATCCCGCCGCCCAGGTGCACCAGGTGGATGCGCACCTCGTCGCCGTAGCGCTCCACCAGCTCGCCGACCCGGTCGACGTCGGAGGCGGCGCCGGGGGAGGTGTGCACGTGCACCACGAGGTCCCGCTCGCGGGCCGTGGAGAAGATCCGCTCGATCTGCGGCTGCGACGTCGGGTCGTCCACGCCTCCGCCCAGCAGGAAGCTCGTCTTGAGCGCCACGACACCGCGCTCGCCCGCCAGGGCGAGCGCCCTCTCCGTCAGCTCGGCGTCCTCGGCGCGCGGCGACGTCCACAACCCGCACACGAACCGGTCGTCCTTCGCGGTGGTCTCCAGCACGAGCTCGTTGAGCGCGAAGGAGAGCTCCGCCACCGGCACGCCGTAGTTCGGCAGCAGCAGGGCCCGCTCGGTCCCCTCGCGGTCCAGGTCGTCCAGCAGGTCCGCGATCTGCTCGCGCGCGGTGGTGTCGGGGTTCACGGGCGGGCCCCCGTAGAACGGGAACGCCGGCAACCGGCCGAGGTGCCGGTGCGCGTCGTGGACTGGCGTCACAGGAGCAAGGGAACTCCCGGACTGTTTCGGGGTGGTTAAGCCCTGACTACGTCTGCGTGTTCGGGTTCCGGCTCGCGCCGCGAGCGGGCCTGCGTCGTGGGCCCGGGCTTGAACCCCACCGTTCGTTAATGTACGTTCGTTAACGAACGCGAGGAGGTGATGAGGTGGCACGACCCCGCACGGTCAGCGACGAGACCGTCTTCGACGCCACGGCGAGGGTGGTCCTGCGCCGCGGTGTCCAGGGCACCACGCTCGCGGCCGTCGCGGCCGAGGCGGGCCTGTCCGCCGCGGGCCTGGTCCAGCGCTTCGGCTCCAAGCGGGAACTGCTGCTCGCCTTCTCGCGCCGCGCCGAGGAGGCGACCGGGTCGTGCTTCACCGCCTGCCGGACCGGCGCGACCTCGCCGCTGGGCGCCCTGCACGCCGCCCTCGACCTGCTGACGGCCGGCCTGCACGACCGCTCCGACCTCGCGAACAGCCTGACCTTCCTCCAGCTCGACCTGACCGACCCGGAGTTCCGCTCCCTGGCGGCCGCGAACGCCGGGCGCGTGGAGGCGGAGATCGGGGAGCTGCTGCACGAGGCGGTGGTGGCGGGGGAGCTCGCCGCCACCGCGGACCCGGGCGAGCTGGCCCGCACCGTGCACCTCGTCCACAACGGCGTCCTGGCCCTGTGGCCCCTGACGGGGACGCGGCCCCTGCGCGAGGAGCTGCACGCCGCCGTCGACGCCGTCCTGCGCCCCGCACGAACGACGGACCGAGACCCGGAAGGTGAGAACCCGTGACCTCCAGCAGCACCCCCTCGACGACCCCCTCGCGCACCGCGCCGTTCACCGGCGCCGTCTTCATCGCCACCAGCCTCGACGGGTTCATCGCGCGCCCGGACGGCGACATCGACTGGCTCGTCCGCCGCGGCGCGGACGCCGGTGACACCGGGTACGATGAGTTCATCGGCGGTGTCGACCGCCTCGTGATGGGCCGCGGGACGTACGAGAAGGCGCTCACCTTCGACGCGTGGCCCTACGAGGGGCGCGACGTCCTCCTGCTCAGCAGCCGGGCCCCCGCGGACGCCGACCCCCGCGTGCGCGTCGTCCGCGACGTGCCGGCGGCCGTCGAGGCGATCACCGCCGCGGGCGCGCGGCGCGTCTACGTCGACGGGGGGCGGGTCGTGCGGTCGTTCCTCGCCGCCGGGCTGATCCACGAGATGACCATCACCACGGCGCCCGTCCTGCTCGGGCGGGGCCTGCCCCTCTTCGGCGCCCTCGAGCACGACGTCGACCTCACGCACGTCCGGACCGCGGTGCTCGGCGCGGGCTTCGTGCAGTCCACCTACGTCGTGACCTCCTGACGCGGCCCGCCGCCGGTCCGCTCCCGACGCTGGTGCGCGGTCCGTCGCGGGTGCACGCTGGACCCCGTCGCACCCGGGGCCGCGGTGCGGGCGGGGAGGTCCGGTGTGGGCGGGCGCGGGGAGTTCCGGGACGTCGTGCGCCAGGGCGCGGTGGTGCTCGCCCTGGCCGGAGGGATCATCAGCGGGGCCACCGGTGACTACGGGCGGGCGTCGGACAGCGCGAGTCCGGTGGTGCCGGCCGACTACGCCTTCACCGTCTGGGTGCCCGTCTACGCGGGTGCCGTGGCGTACGCCGCGCACCAGGCGCGACCCTCGCGTCGCGCCGACGCGCTGCTGCGGCGCACCGGCTGGCCGTTGGCCGCCGCGGTCGCGCTCTCGGGGACGTGGGTGCGCCTGCAGGACCCGCCGGTGCTGCAGCTGCCCGCCGTCGCCGCGACCACGTCCGCGGCGCTGCTCGCACTGGTGCGCGCGCAGCCGCGCAGCAGCGCCGAGGACGAGTCCACCGCCGCGCGCTGGCTGGTGCGCGCGCCCGTCGGGCTGCTGGCCGGGTGGCTGACGCTGGCCACCACCGCGGCGACGACGGAGGTCCTGCTCGCCAGCGGCGTGCCGACCCCGCGGTGGGGTTCCGACGCGACCGGGGCCCTCGTCCTGGCGGCGACCGCCGGTGCTGCGCTGGCCGCGGCGCGCCTGCCGCGCGTCGGTGCCTACGCCGCCGCGGTGACGTGGGGGCTGGCCGCCGTCGCGGTGCGGGGAGCACGCCGCTGGCCGGCCACCGCCGCGGTCGCCGCCGCAGGTGCGGGCGCCGTCGTCCTCGCCGCGACCGCGGCGCGGGACCGCTGACCGCTGAGCCCCGCACCACCCCGCCGCGTCACCCGGTCGGGCGATCGGAGCCCACCGGGAGCGACGTTCACCCGAGCGTCTCGTCCCACCACGCCGACAGCGGCCACGACCCGCTGCCGCGTCGCTCGGCCGGGCGCGCCGGACGGTTCTGCCAGCGCTGCACGACGGACCGCAGCACCAGCACGGTCAGCGGTGTCGCGGGCGGGCGCACCGCTGCCAGGTGGCACGCCCAGCACCCCGGCGGGCAGAGGACGGGTCCTCGGGCAGGACGTCTCAGGGTCGGGCGCACGGGTGCTCCTCCGGGTCGGCGCGGGGCGGCGGGTCGGCGCCGCGTCGACGCGGTCACGGGGACGACGGTGGCAGGACCGGGCCGTGCGGGTCACCCGGTTTTCCGCGGCGAGCCGTTCCGGCGCGGCCGTTCCGGCGCGGCCGTTCCGGCGCGGCCGTTCCGGCGCGGCCGTCCGGCGGGTCAGCCGCGCGCGTCCTCCGCGAGGGTCGCCGCCACCAGGGCGTTCGCGTGCCCGTGGCCCATCCCGTGCTCGGTCTTCAGCCAGGCCACCAGGTCCGAGTGCCGCGCGCCGGGGTTCCGGGAGCGCTGCTCGCGCAGCGCCCGCTGCCAGTGCGCGACCGGCTGGCCGTACTTCGCCTCGATCGAGGGGAAGTACGAGGCGGGGCCCTTCGGGGTGGTGCTCACAGGATCCTCCTGTCGAGGGGTCGTGGTGCTGTCGCAGGGACGACCCGGCGGTGCGCCGGAACTCATCGCCCCGCGCGCACCTGGGCGCGCCCGCCGCGAGGAGGTCGCGACCGGCTCACGGGTGCCGGGGTTCCCCGGTGGCCGTCGAGGCGTCCGCGACGTGCTGGCCGTGGCCGCTCGGGTCGACGGTGCCGGGGGCGCTGCCGGCGATCCCCTTCAGGACCGGCTGGACACCGTCGGACAGCTTCACCGAGGAGATCCACACGTCCTCCGGGTGGGTCTCCTCCCCGGCGCGCACGTCCTCGGCGGTGCGCAGCTTGGCGACCTTGTGGATCAGCGCGCCGAAACCGACCTTGGCGGCGATGTCGGCGAACGAGAACCCCACCTGGATGGTGGTGGTCCAGCCGGCGCCCGGCAGCCAGTTGTGGATCGCGTAGGCGATCGGGTACCAGCCCCACACGCTCAGCAGGAGGATCCCCGCGTTGCGGTAGGTGGCGTACGCCTGCGGTCCCATGGACCCCTTCGAGGCGCGCAGCACGCGGACGAGCAGGACGTGCAGGGCCGCGTAGAAGACGGTGCTGACCGCGCCCCACGCGAGCAGGGCGGTCTGGCTGGTCCCGCTGCCGACGACGGCGGCCCCCAGGAAACCGGTGAAGATCATCAGGAACGCCGCGGTGACCAGCGCCGCCCGCACGGCGCGGGCCCGGGAACCGGTCAGCGCCGAGACGGCGAGGAACTCCACCATCAGCAGCGGCACGGTGACCGACCAGTCCATGTACCGCGGGGTCAGGGTGCTCAGCGCCGCGGGGGTCGGGACGTAGCCGCCCCCGCTGTAGGCGTACCCCTGGTCGAACTTCACCACCAGGTAGACGTACGACAGGAACGCGACGCCGGTCACGCACAACGACGCCAGGAGGGCCGGCCGGTACCGGGCGCCGACCTCTCCGGTGGAGTTCCACGTTCGCACGAACTGGGCGAACAGCGCCAGGCCGGCGACGGTCAGCGAGTAGGAGATCAGGTCGTGCTGGCCGGAGGAGAGCGTGACGACCTCCGGTCGAGCCACGTCGGACAGGGACGGTGCGAGGAGCACGAGTCCTCCAGGGATCGCGCGGGGCGGGACCGGCGGGCTGCGGCCGCCGTCACGCTAGGGGGACCGTCGCGCCCGTGCACCCCGGCGACCGCCGGGACCGCCGGGACCACCGGGTCACGGACCTCGCAGGCCGGGCAGGCCGGGCAGGCCGTCGAGGCTGCGGGAGTTCTTCAGCTCCCGGTAGGCGTCCATGCCCTCCGGCCCCTTCTTCTCCGCGTTGCGGCGGATGAGGTCCCGCTCACCGGTGACGACCTCCATGACGGGCACACCCCACCCGCAGGCGTCGCTGACCCGCTCCACGTCGACCGTGATGACGGCGCGGGTGCTGGGGTTCTCCGGGTGCCGGGCCACGACCTCCGCGAACCCCGCCGTCCCCGGCAGGTGGACCTCGCCGCGCCCGTGCAGGCGCACGATGCGCGGGCGGTGGCCGAACGAGGCGAACATGACGCAGATCCGCCCGTTCTCGCGCAGGTGGGCGACCGTCTCGACCTCGCTGCCCGTGAAGTCCACCCAGCCCACGCGGTGCGGGCCCAGCACGGAGAAGGAGTCCCCGCCGCGCGGGGAGACGTTCACCCGGCCGTCACCGGCCAGCGGAGCCGTGGCCGTGAACCACACCGGCTGCTCCTCGATCCAGCGCCGCAGGTCGTCGTCGATCTCCTCGAACACCTTGGCCACACCGCGAGGCTAGCCGCGGCCACCCGCCGCTCCCGGTGCGCCGAGTGGTCCGAGGAGGTCCGCCGTCTGGACGGTCGGTCAGCCCGGGCCGTCCGCGTCCTCGCCGTCGTCGCTCGACCCGGGCGTCGGAGTGATGGCCGCGGCCAGGGTCGCCGCGTCGGGCAGCGCGGCCCGCTCCTCGGGAGGCAGCGTGTCGTACGTGTAGCTGGCCACCGCCACGGGTGCCGCGGTGCTGGCCAACGCGTACCGCACGGCCTGCTCACGGGGTGCCTGGGTGCACAGCAGGATCCCGACGGTGGGCGCGTGGCGCTCGGGGCGGCGCAGGCGCTCGTCGACGAGGGCGACGTAGGCGCCCAGCTGGCCGGTGTACGCCGGGGAGAAGGACCCCACCTTCAGCTCGACGACGACGTAGCGGACCTGCTCGATCGAGAACAGGAGCAGGTCGACGACCATCTCGGAGTCGTCGACGGGGAAGTGCACCTGACGGCCGACGAAGGCCATCCCGTGCCCGAAGGCGGTCAGGGTCTCCTGGAGGCGGTCCACGAGGGACTGCTCCAGCCGCCGCTCGGCGACCGGCTCGGTGAAGCCGAGGTGGTCGAAGACGTACGGGTCGCGGGTCAGGGCTTGAGCGAGGTCCGAGTCCGCCGGGGGCAGGTGGACGGAGAAGTTGGAGGGGGCGGCGCCGAGGCGGGTGTGCAGCCGGGTGGCGATCTGGTGCTCCAGGACACCGCGGGACCAGCCCTGCTGAGCGGCGCCGGCGGCGTACCACTCACGGAGGTCGTGGGCGTCGAAGCGGTCCAGCAGCAGACGCACGTGTCCCCAGGGCAGTTGTGCCACAGGCTGTGGCACGAAGTCGGCTTCCGTGGGCCAAGCGGCCGCTAGAGCGCGCATGTAGTGCAGGTTGCGCCGGGAGAAACCGCGGTGATCGGGAAAGGCTGCGCGCAGGTCGCCGGCCAGGCGATCGATGACCTTGCTGCCCCAGCCGTACCGGCGCTGCCGCTCGAGGATGTCGTGCCCGATCGACCAGTAGAGCCGGAGCAGCTCGGTGTTGGCCGCGCGGGCCGCTCGCACCCGGCTGGTGCGCACCCGCTCCTTCAGCGCCTCCACCAGTTCGGTGTACCCGGTGGGCACGTCGGCAGCGGGGGAGGAAGTCAGGTCGGGCACGGGACGGATCCTGCCGTCCGCCCCCGACACGGCCGGGGGTGGTCCGGCTCAGCCCGGACCGTCCGTCCCGTCCTCCTCCAGCTCCGCGAACCACGCCGCGTAGGGCGTCGTCCGCGCCAGGTGCCGGGTCAGGTCCGGCGCCCCGTCGTCCCACCACACCGGCCCGCGCTCGCCCAGCGCGTGCTTGGCCGCGTCCACGCGCTCCCGCGCCGCCTCCCGGGCCTCCTCGTCGCCCGCGCGCAGGGCCGCGCCCTTGGCCCGCCTCGCCGCCATCAGCTCGGCCACGAGGCGCTCGCGCTCGGCCGGGTCCAGGCGCGGGTCGCTGCGGCGCCACAACCGCCCGCGCACCACGAGGTAGCGCCCGTCGGGGGTCACGGGGTCCGTCACCCGGCCACCGTAGGCGGCCCCTCGACGAGGCCGCCGCTGTGCACGGGGCGGACCTCCACGCCGCCGCCCTCGCGCAGCACCGGGTTCGTCCGGGCCAGCGCCACCGCAGCGTCGAGGTCGGGCGCCTCCAGGACGTAGAACCCCGCGACCACGTGCTCGGCGTCCACGAACGGGCCGGGCGTCGTCGACCCGGCGCGCAGCGAGGTGGCCGAACCCCTCGGCGTCAGCGCGTACGCGAGGAGCATCGAGCCCTCCGCGGTCAGCTCGCCGGCGTGCTCGTCGCACGAGGCCGTGTCGGCGGCCGTCGCGTCCGGCGCGTGCGCGGAGTCGGTCGCGTAGATCAGGACGGCGAACTGGGCCACGGGCTGCTCCCCCCCGGCGGGTGGACGTGCGGTCGTGGACCGTCCTACCCCCGGGCACCGACACGGTGCCCGCTCGGCCGGAGCGGCTCCTGTCGCGACCCTCACAGGGTCAGGGCCACGACCAGGACGGCGACGGCCGCGACCCCCCACGCGGTGGCGGCGGGGACCGACCGGGGCACGGTGCGGGCCGTGCCGAACCGCTGGTGCAGCAGCCGCGACCACGCGGCGGTCCGCTCGCGCTGGACGAGCCGCACGGCCAGGAGGAGCAGGCACGGCAGGCAGTACACGAGGCTGTACGCCGCGAGGACGGCGATCCCGGTGCCGGTGGGCACCTGCGCGGCGGTGAGCCGCTCGACCGCGAGCAGGTACGGGAAGGCGTTGGGCAGGTCCGCCGCCGTGACGAGCACCCCCGCCGGGACCGCGCTCCACGGCCCGAACCACGACGGCAGCGAGAGGCCCGCGCGCCGGCGCTCGCGCAGCCGCCGCAGCCCGGTGACGGCCAGGGCGGTCGCTGCCAGCACGAGCGCGCCCCGGCGCACCCACAGCCCGCCGGTCTCGACGGCTCCGCCCACGGCGCCGGCGGTCGCGAACAGGGCGGTTCCCACGGCCAGCACCACCGCGTAGGCGCCGGCCACGTAGGCGAGCGCCGTCGGGCCGGGACGTCGCGGCGCGGCCACCAGGACGAGCACCACCCCGGCGAAGGTCGCGGCGTTGAGGGAGTCCAGCGCCGCCAGGCCGGCGATCGTGAGCAGGAGCGGGCCCGAGAGCACGGCACGAACGTAGCCCTGCCGGGACCGCGTCCGGCGCAGCCGTCAGCCCAGCGGGGCGAACCTGCCCGGCGACGCCTCCACCGCCGCGCGCGCCGCGGCGGACAGCGCCGCGTCGTCCAGGTCGTAGGAGCGGTCCACGCGCTCCTCCACCCGCCCGGAGCGCTCCTGGTCGTACGGCAGGGCCGCCAGCTCGACGTGCTCGCGGTGCGCGCGCTCGACGAGGTCCGCGGTGCGCCCCAGGCCCAGGGAGCGGTAGGAGCGGACCACCCGCGCCAGCGGGTACCCCTCGTCCCGCGCGTAGTTCTCCACCGCGTCGAGCAGCCCGCCGTTCACCACCGACCCGTGGAAGACGATGGCGTCGTGCAGCGCGGCGTCGCCCTCGTGGGTCCTGATCGCCGGCGAGTCCCACTGGCAGGCGCGGTTCCACAGCTCGTCGAACTCCTCGTCGCTCACGCCTGCGACGGTAGGGGCGGGCACCGACACCGGGGTGGGCGTCGGGTCAGCGCGGCGGCGCCCACGCCGGGTCGCGGCCCGTGAGCCCCACCAGCCGGTCCAGGGCGGGCGCGTCCTGCGGCACCGCGACGGGCGGGCCGAACAGCCCCGGCGCCCGCGGCACGTCGCGCAGGAACTCCAGCAGCGCGGCCACGTCCGCGTCGGCCGTCCGCAGCGGCAGACCCGCGGCGCGCGCCAGGTCCCAGCCGTGCACGACGAGCTCGTCGAGGACGAACATCCCGGCCGCGGCGGCGGGCAGCGGCACCGCGCCGGCCGTCGTCTCCCCCCGCCACGCGGCCGGGTCGGCCCAGGCGACGGCCAGGTCGCGCAGCGCCGCGGGCACGCGCTCGCGCCAGCCCGGCCGCAGCAGCGCGGCGTCGCTGTCGCGCAGCAGTTCCGGCGGGACCGGCCGCTTGCGGGCGGTGGACAGCATCCCCGCCGCCATCGCGTCCACGTGGTCCAGCAGGTCCCCGACCGCGTACGGCGCGCAGGGGGTCGGTGCGCGCAGGTGCTCCTCGCGCACGGCCGCCACCACGGCGGCCAGCGCCCCGGCGGCGGGCGCGAGGTCGTGCGGGGCGGGGTCGTGCGGGTCGCGGGTCGTGTCCACGGTGTCCTCCCGGGGGTGGGTGCCACCCGGTGGACCGCCGCGGCGCGCGGTTCTCAGCGGTCGCGGCCCTCAGCGCTCGCGGTTCACGCGAAGCGGGACGGGTCGCCCGCGCCCACGCGCACGACCTCCGGCGCGCCGTCGGAGAAGTCCACGACGGTCGTCGGCTCGCTGCCCGGCTCGCCCGCGTCCACGACCGCCTCGACGACGTGGTCCAGCTCCTCCTTCACCGTCCACGAGTCCGTCGGCGGCCGCTCCCAGCCGGGCAGCAGCAGCGTGCTCGACAGCAGCGGCTCGCCCAGCTCGCTCAGCAGGGCCCGCACGAAGGGGGTGCCCGGGATGCGCACGCCGACGGTCTTCTTCCTCGCGTGCGCGAACCGCTTCGGCACCTCCCTCGTCGCCGGGAGCACGAACGTGTACGGGCCGGGCGTGGCGGCCTTCACGGCGCGGAAGGCGGCGTTGTCGAGGTGGACGAACTGCCCCAGCTGGGCGAAGTCCAGGCACACGAGGGTGAAGTGGTGCCGGTCGTCGAGGTGGCGCACCCGCCGGATGCGGTCGGCGCCGGTGCGGCTGTCCAGCCGGCAGCCCAGCGCGTACCCGGAATCGGTCGGGTAGGCGATGAGGGCGTCCTCGCGCAGCAGCGCCACCAGCTGGGCGACCGCGCGCGGCTGCGGGTCCTGCGGGTGCACCTCCACGAAGCGGGCCACGCCGGGACGATAGGCCCGCCCGGGCGCCCCGTCGCGCCGGAGCCGCCGCACCGGGCGCGGGAGGGGTCAGGACGGCGCGCGCAGCAGGTGGAACGGCACCGCCCGGCTGCGCTCGAACCCCAGCGCCGCGTACAGGCGCAGCGCGGACGTGTTGTCCGCCGAGGCGTGCAGCAGCGGACGGTCCCCGCGCTCCAGGATCCCGGCCGCCACGGCGCGCACCAGCCGCGACGCGTAGCCGCGACCGCGCACCGACGGGTCGGTGCACACCGCGCTGACCTCCGTCCAGCCCGGCGGGGCCATCCGCTCGCCGGCCATCGCCACCAGGCGCCCGGAGGCGTCGCGCACGCCCAGGTAGCGGCCCAGCAGCCGGGTGCGCCGCCCGAACGGGCCCGGCCGCGTGCGCGCGACGAGGTCCAGCGCGTCGTCCACGTCGTCCTCGCCCAGCTCGACCGCCTCCGGGTCGGGCGCGGCCGCCAGGGCCGCGGTGGCGACCATCTGCACGCCCGGCAGCCGCTGCACCAGCTCCCACCCGGCGGGCACCTCCTCGGCGCCGGGCACCCGCACGTCGGCGCCCGGCCCGGCCAGCGCCGCCAGGTCGGCCCACGCCGCCGGGTCGCGCACGTCCGCCACGGCGGCGAACGGGGACACGTCGGCGGGGTAGCGGCGGGCCCGCCCGCGCACCTGCGCCAGGTGGGCGTGGGCACCGGCCAGGGACGCCCACGCCGGGTTCGCCAGGACGTCCGGACCGGTGGCGGGGGAGGAGGTCGGGTCGGGCACCGGCGCATCGTGGCAGGTCACGAGCGCGTGACGGTCCACCGTCCGGGCGCGTCCCGCGTGGCGAGTGGTGCCGGTCACACCTACGGTGTCGGCCAGTCGGGCCCGCAGTCGCCGTCGCGAAGGAGCAGAAGTGGCATCCGTCCTCGACCGGGAGCGCACCGTCGCCCCACCCGGTTTCAACCGGTGGCTCATCCCGCCCGCGGCCCTCGCCGTCCACCTCAGCATCGGCCAGGCGTACGCCACCAGCGTCTACAAGACCGCTCTCGTCGAGCACTTCCAGGTCTCCCAGACCCAGATCGGCATCGTCTTCTCCATCGCCATCGTCATGCTCGGGCTGTCGGCCGCCGTGATGGGCACCTGGGTCGACAAGAACGGCCCCCGCAAGGCCATGGCCACCTCGGCGCTGTTCTGGGTGACGGGGTTCCTCGTCGGCGCCCTGGGCATCGCCACCAGCCAGCTGTGGCTGCTGTACCTGGGCTACGGCGTCATCGGCGGCATCGGCCTGGGCATCGGCTACATCTCGCCGGTCTCCACCCTCATCAAGTGGTTCCCGGACCGCCCGGGCCTGGCCACCGGCATGGCCATCATGGGTTTCGGCGGCGGTGCGCTCGTCGCCAGCCCGCTGTCGACGCGGCTGATGTCGCTGTACGACCCCGAGTACACCGGTGCGGCGGGCACCGTGCCCTCCGGGCAGTCGGTCGCCCTGCTGTTCGTCACCCTCGCCGCCCTGTACGCCGTCCTCATGACGTACGGCGCCGCCACGATCCGCGTCCCGGCCGACGGCTGGAAGCCCGACGGGTTCGACCCGGCGTCGGTGCAGCGGAAGTCGATGGTGACCACCGCGAGCGTGTCGGCGAACAACGCCGTGCGCACCCCGCAGTTCTACCTGCTGTGGATAGTCCTGTTCTGCAACGTGACCGCGGGCATCGGCATCCTCGAGCAGGCCTCGCCGATGATCCAGGACTTCTTCCGCGCCGACGACGGCGTCTCCACCGTCGCGGTCGCCGCGGCCGGCGGTTTCGTCGGCCTGCTGTCGCTGGCGAACATGGCCGGGCGGTTCGTGTGGTCGTCCACCTCCGACGTCATCGGCCGCAAGCCGATGTACATGGTGTACCTGGGCGTCGGGCTCGTGACGTACTTCCTGCTCGCCACGTTCGGGCAGGTCAGCACCGTGCTGTTCGTCCTGTTCGCCGCGATCATCCTGTCGTTCTACGGCGGCGGTTTCGCCACGATCCCCGCCTACCTGCGCGACCTGTTCGGCACGTTCCAGGTCGGCGCCATCCACGGCCGGCTCCTGACCGCGTGGTCGGCCGCCGGCATCGCCGGCCCGCTCATCGTCAACGGGTTCCTCGACGCGCAGGGCACCCCCGGCGAGCTGACCGACGCCGCCTACCGGCCGGCGCTGTACACGATGGTGGCGCTGCTGGCGGTCGGGTTCGTCGCCAACCTGCTGGTGCGCCCGGTCTCGGAGAAGTTCCACGAGCCGTCCCGCGACAGCGGCGCACCGGCCCGCGAGGGGAGTGGTCAGCAGTGAGCACCGCGAGCAGGTCCACCGGCGGACCCGGTGGCGGCACCGGCGGCGCGGTCGCCGGCCGCTCCACCGGCCGCGTCGTGATCGGCTGGGCGCTGGTGGGGATCCCGCTGGCCTACGGCCTCGTCGAGACCCTCGTGCGGGCCTCCCGCCTCTTCACCGGCTGAGCGCCCGCCGGAGCACCACCCCGCCGGCCGGCGGGGCGGCTCACCAGCCGCCCCGCCAGCCGGCGAGCACCACCACCAGCAGCCACAGCGCCCACAGCTCCGCCGGGCGCGCCGGCGCGGGCACCCGCTCCACCACGCGGACCGTGCGCGTCCCCGCCGCCCGCGCCCGCAGCAGCGCCGCCCGCAGCGCCGCGGGCGTGCGCCAGCCCCGCCAGCGCTCCGGCAGCCACGCCTCGCCCGCCGCGTGCTGCTCCAGGCGCACCGGCCCGACGAGCGCGTCGAGCGCGTCGAGCGCGTCCTCGCCCTCCCGCTGGCCCTCCCGCTCGACCTCCCGCTCGACCTCCCCGAGCGCGTCCAGCCGCCCGGCCTCCCCGGTGCGCACCGTCAGCACCACGCCGGTGCGGCGGTCGGCCTCCACGTCCAGCAGGTGCGCCCACCCGTAGCGGCGCGACCGGCCCAGCACCCCCGTGCTGGTGAAGCCGTCGGCGTCCCACGACAGCCGCGGGCGCAGCTGGAACCGCCACGCCGCCTCCAGCGCCAGCAGCCCCAGCAGGGCCGCGGCCACCGCGGCGGGCACGGGCCGGCCCGCCAGCGCGCCCAGCAGGTCCGTCGCCCACTGCGCGCCCAGCGCCGTGACCACCAGCGCCGGAGCGACGACCAGGACGGCCAGGCGCCGCGGCACGCGGTGCTCGCCGCCCCCGCCGTCGCGGTCGGCGTCGGCCAGGTCCGCCACGGGGACCGCCATCGCCGGCAGCCCGTCCTCGTCCAGGCCGTCGTCGTCCGGGTCGAGGTCCAGCGGCGGGCCGTCCGCGGCGTCCCCGGCCGGGCCCGCCACCGGCAGCCAGACGCCGGCGCAGCGCACGGCGACCCGCGCGCCCGGCACGGGCGCGCCGGCCAGCTCCAGCGGCCGCACCGGCGGCAGGTCCAGCTCGTCGCCGTCCTCCGGCTCCGGCACGCCCAGCAGGCGGGCGCCGGCCGCCACGTCCAGGGGCACCGCGAGCACCGGCGCGTCCTCGCCGCCGGCATCGGCCGCGTGGACGAGGACGACCCCGGGCAGGACCCGGCCCTGCGCCCGCAGCAGGTGGGGGCCGGCCCCGTCCGGGCCGCTCGCGGGCGCGCGGGTGCCGCGGCGGCGCCGGGCCGCGGCGGCCAGGGCCAGCGCGGCACCCGCCCCCGCGAGCAGGGGCGCGCCCCACGCGTCGTACGGCTCGGCGACCAGGCGCACGCCGCCGCCCGGCAGCAGGCGCACCGGCTCGCGCGCGCCGACCGGGTGCTCGGCGGCGTCCAGCACCTCCACGGCCGGCTCGCGGCCGTCGGGCAGCGCCACCGCCACCACGAAACCGGCGTCGTCACCCACCTCCCCGGCGCCCGGGTGGGCCACGACGACGCCCGTGACGACGGGGGAGGCCGCCTCCTCGGCCGTGCCGCGCGCCTGCAGGACGGCGCCCACCACGAGCAGGGCCAGCGCCGCGGCGGCGGCGGCCGGCGCCAGCAGGCCCGCGCGCGCCAGCGGCCCGCACGGCACCCCGACCGGCGCCGGGGGCGCGCTGAGCGGTGCCCCGGTCCGGGCCAGCACCGCCGCCACGTCCGCGTCCACCCGCTCCCGCCGGCGGACCACCGCCAGCTGCACGGCCAGGTGCGCGGCCACGGCCAGGGCGGTCGCCGCTCCCCACGGCGTCGCCACGTCCGCCCACGTCCCGCCGAGGGCGGGCTGCGCGAGCGCCGCCACGACGCCCACGCCCAGCGCGACGCGCCCGGAGAGGGCCGTCAGGGCCGCCGAGGCCAGCAGCGCACCGCCCGCGAGGTCCAGCAGGGGGGCCGGGGCGCACGGGTCGGCCGCCGTGCACGGCGGCTGCGGCGCGGACAGCACGACCGCGGCGACCACGGCGAGGGACAGCAGCGGCACCCACGCGCGCGCGGGCAGGGGCAGGTGGCGGGCGCGCTCCAGCGCCCGCAGCAGCGGCGCGTCCAGCGCCGGGAGGTCCACCTCCGGGGTGTCGTCAGCCCGTCCGCGCGGCTGGAGGTGTCGCGGGCACCGGCTGGGCCGGACGGGTGGGGCGCGCGGGGCGCGCGGGGCGCGGGGGCGGGCGACGTCGCCACCGCGCGGCCAGGGCCCCCGCCGCCGCGGCCTGGGCGGCGGAGGCCGCCGTCAGCGCGGTCAGCAGCGCGGGGGAGTGCAGCAGCGCCACCGGACCGGACCCGGCGCCGCCCGCGCCGCCGTGCGCGTGACCGCGCCCCGCCGGGAGCAGGAGCGCCGGGTCGGTGGCCACCGCGGCGGGCACCGCGGCCAGCGCGAGGTGCGCCAGCGCCGTCGCGGCGGCGAGCGCCGCCGTCAGCGCCCACGCGCGCGGGCCGGGAGCCCGCCACAGGTGCCCCGCGCACGGCAGGCACACCAGGGCCATGCCCAGCAGCAGCCCCGCCAGCGGCAGCGAGACCCCGGCGTGGGCGACGGCCAGCGGCACGTGCAGCACCGCCACCGCCGCGGCCGCCGCGGCCAGCCCCCCGGCCGGGGGCCCCCCCCCGGGGGCCGGGGGCCGGGGGGGGGGGCCCCCCCCCCCCCCCCCGCCCCCCCCCCGCGCCCCCGGCCGCCGGGGCCC
>NZ_JBEUEI010000014.1:0-110068 GCF_041020755.1 Kineococcus terrestris
GCGCGGCGCGGCGCGCGCCCCCCCCCCCCCCCCCCCCCCCCCCCCCCCCCCCGCGGCCGGGGTGCCCGGGCGCCCCGGGCGTCAGCGCGCGGCGGCCGCGGCGGCCGACAGCGCCGCCGCCAGCTCGCGCGGGCGCCGGGTGGAGACCATCCAGTACGGCGCCGGGTCCCGCGGGTCGTCCAGGTGCACGCGCACCGCGCCCGGCACCCACGAGCGGATCGCCAGGTGGGCGCGCGCGTCCAGCTGCGTGCCCAGCGCCGCGCGCCGCTGCGCGGGCAGCACCGGGTCGACGCCGCTGACGACCTCCAGCGGCAGCCGGGCGCGGCCGACGTGGAACGCGCCGTCCTCCAGCCGGGTCCGGGTGGCCAGCGAGAGCAGGACGGCCGCGGACACCAGCGCGCCCAGCACCGCGCCGGCCAGCGCGGCCGCGGTGCCCCAGATCGGCAGCGGCACCAGCGCCGCGCCCGCCACGACGACCAGCGACGACGCCCACGACCCCGGCGCCGGCCACCAGCGCTCGTCCCAGGTCACCGCGCCGCCGGCCGCGCCGCCGGGGGCCCCGTCCGTCGCGTCCGCCGCTCCGCCGCTCGTGCCGTGCGCCACGCCGCCAGCCTCTCACGGGCCGCGGGTAGGGTCGGGGCCCGTGACGGACAGCACGCTCAGCGCGACGCCGCCCGCGGCGCCCGGTGCCGCGGCACCCGCGAGGTCCGCGGTGTCCGCGACGCCCGGGCTGCCCGTGCCCACGGTGCTCGCGGCCGGGGTCCCCGCGCCCTCCTACGCCCACCCGGGCGACGCCGGGGCGGACCTGACCACCCGCGTGGACGTCGAGCTCGGCCCGGGGGAGCGCGCCACCGTGCCCACGGGCGTGTCCGTGGCGCTGCCCGAGGGGTACGCCGCCTTCGTCGTGCCCCGCTCCGGGCTCGCCGCCCGCCTGGGCGTGACCACGCTCAACGCCCCCGGCACCGTCGACGCCGGCTACCGCGGGGAGATCAAGGTCACCCTGCTCAACACCGACCCGCGCGAGACCGTCCACCTGCACGCGGGCGAGCGCGTGGCGCAGCTGGTCGTGCAGCGCGTGGAGCGCGTGGACTTCCAGCTCGTGGACGTCCTGACCGGCTCGGTGCGCGGCACCGGCGGCCACGGCTCCACCGGCGGGGCCCGAGCCCTGACCGGCGCCACCGCCCCCGGCACGCCCACCGCCTCCAGCACCACCCCCAGCGATCCCAGCACCGACGAGGAGGGCCGGCCGTGAGCCTGTTCCGACGACGCAACAAGGCCGCCGACACCGGGTCGGCCACGTCCGCGGGCCCGGCGGCCGACTCGCCCGCCGGCACCCCGGTGGGCGAGCGGTCCGTCACCACGGCGGAGTCCTCGGCGGAGCCCGCGACGGCCGCGGCCGGCGCGGTCCGCGACCCGGAGGCCGAGGCCGCCGCGGCCGCGGTGCGGGAGCCGGCGACCGGCGCCGCGACCACCGGGTCCGCCTCCGGGGCGTTCGACCGCAGCGCCGGGCCCTTCGACGTCGCCGAGGTCGACGAGGACGACACCCGCCTGCCGCTGGGCGGGCTGCGGCTGAAGGGCCGCGACGGCATGGAGCTGCGCTTCGAGGTCGAGGAGGCCACCGGGCGCGTCATCGCCGTCACCGTCGGCCTGGGCGGGTCCACCGTCCAGCTGCAGGTCTTCGCCGCCCCGCGCACGAGCGGGGTGTGGGACGAGGTCCGCGAGGAGATCGCCACGGCCGTCACCCGCCAGGGCGGCGCGGCCGAGGAGGTCGCCGGCGCCTTCGGCACCGAGCTGCTGTGCCGGCTGCCCGTGCGCACGCAGGACGGGCGCACCGCGCACCAGCCGACCCGCTTCGCCGGGATCGACGGGCCGCGCTGGTTCCTGCGGGCCGTCTTCTCCGGCCACGCCGCCCACGACGCGGCCGCGGCCGCGCCGCTGGAGGCCGTGGTGCGCGACGCCGTCGTCGTGCGCGGCTCCGAGGCGATGGCCCCGCGCGAGCTGGTGCCGCTGGCGCTGCCGCAGGTGCCCGGCGGCGCCCAGCCCGCTCCCGGCCAGGAGGCCCAGCCGGCGGGCGCGGGCGGGCCGCAGGGCGGGCAGCGGCCCCGCACCGACGACCTGAAGCCGTTCGAGCGCGGCCCCGAGATCACCGAGGTGCGCTGAGGTGGTCGCCGCACCGCTCGCGCGGACGTGCTCCGCCACCGTCCGCACCGTCCTACGCTTGTCCTCGTGAGCAGGTCCTCCCTGGTCGGCGCGCCGCTGTGGCGCCGTGCGCTGCAGCGGTTCACCGCGTCCGAGTCCGACCTGGCCGCGCGCGACGCGCTGGCCGAGTCCGCCCGCCAGGGCGGTGTGCCGTGCGGGCAGCTGGCCAACCGCTCGCGCGCGTGCGTGTGCGGCACGCTGCGGTCGGTCACCGCCCGCCCTCGCGGCGGCGTGCCCGCCGTCGAGGCCGAGCTGTTCGACGGCTCCGGCACCGTGTCGCTGGTCTGGCTGGGCCGCCGGCGCATCGCGGGCGTCGAGCCGGGCCGGCGCCTGAAGGCCAGCGGGCTGGTCGCCGAGGACGACGGCCAGCGCGTGATCTTCAACCCCGTCTACGAGCTGATCTGCCCGGACGGCGCGTGAGCGGACAGCCCGTCCCCACCACCGTCGAGGAGGTCGTGCGCCAGCGGCTGTCGCTGGCCGTGGGCGGCTGGCGGGGTCTGCTGGACAGCGCCCTGCCCGGCGTCGCCTTCCTCGTGGCGTGGACCACCACGCAGGACCTGTGGACGGCCGTGGGCGCCTCGGTGGCCGTCATGCTCGTGGCGGTCGCCGTGCGGGTGGTGCGGCGCGAGACCGTCCAGCACGCCCTCGGCGGCCTGTTCGTGCTCGTCGTGGCCGCCCTCGTGGCCTCGCGCACCGGCCGGGCGGGTGACGTGTTCCTGCCGGGCATCCTGCTCAACGCGGCCCTGGCGGTCGTCTTCGCCGTCTCGATGGTGACCCGCTGGCCGGTCGTCGGCTTCCTCGTCGGCGCCGTGGTGGAGGAGCCGACGCGCTGGCGCCGCGACCCGGGCGTCGTCGCCCTGTGCCAGAAGCTCACCGCCCTGCTGCTGGCCGGGTACGTGCTGCGGGTGGCGGTGCAGCTGCCGCTGTACCTGGCCGACGACGTCACCGGCCTGGCCGTGGCCAAGCTGCTGCTGGGCTGGCCGCTGCTGGTGCTGGGGCTGGTCGTGGCCAGCGTCGTCCTGCTGCGCGGGCGCACCCCGCTGGCCCCGCCCGCCGAGCGCGTCGCGGGCTGAGCCGCCCCCGCGGACCTCTCAGGGGGAGCCGAGGACGGTCCGCAGCGCGTCCTCCGCCGCGGGGGAGGACAGGAACATCAGGTGGTCGCCCGCCTCCAGGCGGTCGTCGCGGTCGGGGGCGATGGGCCGCTCGCCGCGCACGATGGCCACCAGCACCGTGTCCTCCGGCAGCCGCACCTCGGCCACGGTGCGGCCCACGACCCGGCTGGTCTCGTCGAGGGTGAACTCGGCCATCGACGTCTGCCCCTGCTGGAAGGTGAACAGCCGCACCAGCTCGCCGGCCGAGACGGCCTCCTCCACCAGTGCCGTCATCAGCCGCGGCGTGGAGACGGCCACGTCCACGCCCCACGCCTCGTCGAAGAGCCACTCGTTCTTGGGGTTGTTCACGCGCGCCACGGTGCGCGGCACGCCGTACTCCGTCTTGGCCAGCAGGGAGACGACGAGGTTGGCCTTGTCGTCGCCCGTGGCGGCGACCACGACGTCGCAGTCGGCCAGGTCGGCCTCCTGCAGGCTGGTCACCTCGCACGCGTCGGCGAGCAGCCACTGGGCGTCCGGCACGCTGCTGATCTTCATGGCGGCGGGGGCGCGGTCCACCAGCAGGACGCGGTGGCCGTTGCCGATGAGCTCGCGGGCGATGGAGCGGCCGACGATGCCGGCCCCGGCGATGACGACGCGCATCAGGCGACCTCCTCCGGGGAGCGGCCGAGGACCTTCACGGCCTTGGCGGACAGCTCGTCGGCGACGACGACGTGCACGAGGTCGCCCTCCTGGTGGACGGTGCCGGAGCGGGGCACCAGCCCCGCCCCCAGGCGGGTGATGTAGGCGACGCGGGCTCCCGAGGCGGCCTCCAGCTCGCGCAGCGGCCGGCCCACCCAGTCCTCGTGCACGGGCACCTCCAGCATGACGACCCGCCCGCTGGCGTCGCGGTGCTCGCTCAGCGCACCCTCGGGCACGAGCCGGCGCAGCACCTGGTCGGCGGTCCAGCGCACCGTGGCGATGGTGGGGATGCCCAGGCGCTGGTAGACCTCGGCGCGGCCGGGGTCGTAGATGCGGGCCACGACGGTCGGCACGTCGAACTTCTCCCGCGCCACGCGGGCGGCGAGGATGTTGGAGTTGTCGCCGGAGCTGACGGCGGCGAAGGCGTCGGCCTCGTGGATGCCGGCCTCGACGAGGGTGTCGTGGTCGAAGCCGACGCCGGTGACGCGCCGTCCCTCGAAGGCGTGCCCGAGGCGGCGGAAGGCGTCGGCGTCCTGGTCGACGACGGCGACGCTGTGCCCGCGCTGCTCGACGGTCAGGGCGAGGGTCGAGCCCACCCGCCCGCAACCCATGATCACGAAGTGCATCCGCCCCGGTCCGTCCCGTCGTCGCCCGCGCCGCCCCGGCGGGCGGCGCGGGTCCGACGCTACCGCCCGGCCCGCCGCGGGCGCGGCGCGCGGGTGCCCGGTGGGCGGACGTCCGCGCACCGGGTCCGCCGGTCGTACCATCGGCGGACGTGCCCTCTGTCACCGACGCGGCCAAGCGGCTGCTGGTCGGCCGGCCGTTCCGCAGCGAGAAGCTGTCCGAGACGCTCCTGCCGAAGCGCATCGCGCTGCCCGTCTTCGCCTCCGACGCCCTGAGCTCGGTGGCGTACGCGCCCGACGAGATCCTCCTGACCCTCTCGATCGCCGGCATCGCCGCCTACGCGCTGTCGCCGTGGATCGCCGTGGCCGTCGTGGTGGTGCTGCTGGTCGTCGTGGCCTCCTACCGCCAGAACGTCCACGCCTACCCCTCCGGCGGCGGTGACTACGAGGTCGCCACGGTCAACCTCGGCCCCAGCGCCGGCCTGACCGTGGGCAGCGCGCTGCTCGTGGACTACGTCCTGACGGTCGCCGTGTCGATCTCCTCGGGCGCGCAGTACGCGGCCACGGCCCTGCCGTTCCTGCGCGGGCACGAGGCCCTGTTCGCCGTCGGGCTCATCGTGCTGCTGATGACGGTCAACCTGCGCGGCGTGCGCGAGAGCGGCACCGCGTTCGCCGTGCCCACCTACCTGTTCATGGCCTCGGTCATCGGCATGGGCCTGTGGGGCTTCGGGCGCTGGCTGTTCGGCGACCTGCCGCAGGCGCCCAGCGCCCACCTGGAGCTGGCCGCCGAGCACGACATCTCCGGCGGCCTGACGAGCCTGGCGGGCGTCTACCTCATCCTGCGGGCGTTCTCCTCGGGCGCGGCGGCCCTGACGGGCGTGGAGGCCATCAGCAACGGCGTCCCGGCCTTCCGCAAGCCCAAGAGCCGCAACGCGGCCACGACGCTGCTGCTGCTGGGCCTCATCGCGGTGACCATGCTGATGAGCGTCGTGGCGCTGGCGAACCTGACGAACGTCCGCTTCGCGGAGGACCCGTCGGTGCAGCTGCTGGACGACGGGGTGCCCGTGGGCGACTCCTACGTGCAGGACCCGGTCATCGGCCAGCTCGCCGCGACGGTCTTCGACCACTTCCCGCCGGCGTTCTACCTCGTGACCGCGGCCACCGGCGTCATCCTCGTCCTGGCGGCCAACACCGCCTTCAACGGCTTCCCCGTCCTGGCCTCGATCCTGGCCCGCGACGGGTTCCTGCCCAAGCAGCTGCACACCCGCGGGGACCGGCTGGCCTTCTCCAACGGCATCCTCGCCCTGGCTGGCGCCGCGATCGTCCTCGTGCTGGCCTTCGACGCCGAGGTGACGCGGCTGATCCAGCTGTACATCGTCGGGGTCTTCGTCTCCTTCACCGTCAGCCAGCTGGGCATGGTGCGGCACTGGACGCGGCACCTGCGCACCGAGACCGACGCGGCGGCGCGCGCCCGGATGACCCGCTCGCGGGTGGTGAACTCCGTCGGCTTCGCGCTGACGGGCCTGGTCCTGGTCATCGTGCTGCTGACGAAGTTCACGCAGGGCGCGTGGATCGCCGTCCTGGCGATGGCCGTGGTGTTCGTCAACATGCGGCTGATCCAGCGGCACTACTCCTCGGTGGCCCGCGAGCTGGCGGTGCCCGACGACCCGGCCGCCAAGGCGCTGCCCACGGGCGTGCGCGCGGTGGTGCTGGTCTCCAAGCTGCACAAGCCGACGCTGCGGGCCCTGGCCTACGCCCGGGCGGCGCGCAACACCGACCTGCAGGCCGTCACGGTGGCCGTGGACCCGCAGGAGACGCGGGCGCTGCAGGAGCGCTGGGAGCGCCTGGGCGTGCCGCTGCCGCTGACGGTGCTGGACTCCCCGTACCGGGAGATCACCCGGCCGGTCGTGGACCACGTGCGGGCGCTGCGCGAGCGGCACCCGCGCGACCTGGTCGTCGTCTACGTGCCCGAGTACGTGGTGGGGCACTGGTGGGAGACGCTGCTGCACAACCAGTCGGCGCTGCGGCTGCGGGCTCGCCTGCGCTACACGCCGGGTGTCATGGTGGCCAGCGTGCCGTGGCAGCTGTCCAGCTCGGCGGGCATGGAGGACCGCCACGAGCCGGCCGCGCCGGGCGTGGTGCGCCGCGGGACGTGGGGCCCGGCGCCGCTCGAGCACGAGGAGGCCGCCCGCCCGTCCGGGCGCGGCGGCGGCGAGCCGCGGGACCGGCACGAGGTCGGGCAGGACGAGCAGCAGGAGCAGGGGAGGCGCGCGTGAGCCCGCAGGACGACCGCGGACGGGCGGGGGGACGGTCCGGGGGACGGTCCGGGGGACGGCCGTCCCGGGAGCGGGCCGGAGCGCGCGGCGGGCGGCCGGCGGCGCCGGCCGCGGCACCCGGGGTGAGCGCGCGCCGGCCCTCGCGGCCGCGGGCGCGGGCCGGGCGGGACGTCACGGGCACCGAGCTGGAGCTGGAGGTGGGCCCCGTCGCCCACGGCGGGCACTGCGTGGCGCGCACCGAGGGCGAGGGGCGCGTGGTCTTCGTGCGCCACGCCCTGCCGGGGGAGCGCGTGCTGGCGCGCGTCACCGAGGGCACCGAGGAGTCCTCGTTCTGGCGCGCGGACGCCGTCCGGGTGCTGCGCGCCGACGCCGACCGCGTCGAGCCGGCCTGCCCGGTCGCCCGGCCCGGCCTGTGCGGCGGCTGCGACTTCCAGCACGTGGCCCTGCCCCGGCAGCGGCTCCTGAAGGCCGAGGTGGTCGCCGAGCAGCTGCGCCGCCTGGCCGGCCTGGACGTGGCCGCGGGCACCGACGTCGTCGTCGAGCCCGTGCCCGGCGACACCGGGGACGACACCGGGGACGAGGACGGCGACGGCGACGGCGACGGCGCTGTCGGCGGCGGGGCGGGGCTGCGCTGGCGCACCCGCACGCGCTTCGCGGTGGACGCCGAGGGCCGTCCCGGCCTGCACGTGCACCGCTCGCACGCCGTCGTGCCCCTGGACGACTGCCCGATCAGCGCCCCGGGCGTCGTGGGCTCCGGCGTCCTGGGCGCGCGCTGGGGCAACGTGGAGGCGGTGGAGGTCGCGGCCGGCTCCGACGGCGGCCCGCCGCTCGTGGTGGCGCTGCCGTCCGCGGGCCGGCACGCGCACCTGCCCAAGCTGCCCGGCGCGTCGGTGGCCGTGCGCACCGCCGAGGGCGTGCACCGCGTCAGCGGGCGCACCTGGGTCGGCGAGCGCGTGGCGGCCGGCGGGCGCGAGCACGCCTTCCGGGTCAGCGGCGCGGGCTTCTGGCAGGGGCACCGCGCCGCCCCCGGCGTGCTGGCCGGGGCCGTGCTGGAGGCCGCCGCCCCGCGGCCGGGGGAGTCCGCGCTGGACCTGTACGCGGGGGCGGGCCTGTTCACGGCGGTGCTGGCGGCCGCGGTGGGCGAGCAGGGGTCCGTGCTGGCCGTGGAGGGCGAGGAGCGCGCCGTGCGCGACGCCCGGCGCAGCCTGCACGGCGCGCCGCAGGTGGAGCTGTGGGCGGGAGCGGTGGAGGAGGCGCTGGCCGACCCCGAGCTGGCCGGGCGCTCCGTCGACGTCGTCGTCCTGGACCCCCCGCGCGCGGGGGCGGGCCGGGACGTCGTGGCCGGGGTGGCCGGGCTGCGCCCGCGCGCGGTGGTCTACGTGGCCTGCGACCCGGCCGCCCTGGCCCGGGACGTGGCGACGTTCGCGCAGCACGGGTACCGGCTGGACGGCCTGCGCGCCTTCGACCTGTTCCCGCAGACCGCGCACGTGGAGTGCGTGGCGCGCCTGGTCCCGGCGTGAGCCGCCCGGCGCCGCGCGGCCGCTTCCCGCGCGGCGTCTACGGCACCGGCGCCGAGCCGGACCCGCGCTTCTCGCTGGCCAACGAGCGCACGTTCCTGGCGTGGCTGCGCACCGCGCTGGCGCTGCTGGCGGCCGGGGTGGCGCTGGAGGCGCTCGCGCTGCCGCTGCAGCCGGGGCTGCGGCTGGCGGCCTCGCTGCTGCTGGTCGTGCTGGGGCTGGTCACGCCCGTGCAGGCCTGGCGCGGGTGGGCCCGCGACGAGCGGGCGCTGCGGCGCGCGGAGCCGCTGGCCCCTCCCGTGCTGGCCGCGCCGCTGGCGGCGGGGGTGTGCCTGGCCGGGGTGCTCGTGCTGCTCGGCGTCCTGTGGCGGTGAGCGGGCGGTGAGCGGGGGAGCGGGCCCGCGGGTGTTCGACCCGGGGCTGCAGCCGGAGCGGACGGCGCTGGCGTGGCGGCGCACGGCGCTGGGGGTCCTGGTGGGCTCGCTGGTGCTGGCGCGGCTGCTCGCGCCCGTGCTGGGCGGCGCCGCCCTGGCCGTCGCCCTGGCGGGGGCCGCGGCGGGCACGTGGCTGCTCGTGGCGTCCGGGCGGCGCTCGGCCCGGGTGGTGCGGGTGCTGCTGCGCGACGGGGACCTGCGCGCGGGCCCGGGGGCGGGGGTGCCCGCGGCCGCGGCCGCGCTGACGGCGCTGGTGGGGGTGCTGGGGCTGGTGCTCCTGCTGACCCGCGCCGCGTCCGTGGTATCTTGACGTCGAGACAATCGGGCGGCGGGGTGGCTGGCCGGTCCACCAGAGCCGGTGGGACCATCGCCGGGACCGCATCCGGACGTCGCGGACGACGAGTGAGGAGCTCACGGTGAGCAGCCAGAACAGCTTCCAAGCGAAGGCTACCCTAACAGTCGGGGGCAAGGACTACACGATCTTCCGCCTGGACGCGGTCGACGGGGCGGCGCAGCTGCCGTTCAGCCTCAAGGTCCTCCTCGAGAACCTGCTGCGCACCGAGGACGGCGCGAACATCACCGCCGACCACATCCGGGCCCTCGGCGGCTGGGACGCGGACGCGGAGCCGGACACCGAGATCCAGTTCACGCCCGCGCGCGTGATCATGCAGGACTTCACGGGTGTGCCGTGCATCGTCGACCTGGCCACCATGCGCGAGGCCGTCGCCGAGCTGGGCGGCGACGCGACCAAGGTGAACCCGCTGTCGCCGGCCGAGCTGGTCATCGACCACTCCGTCATCGCCGACGTCTTCGGCCGCCCCGACGCCTTCGAGCAGAACGTCGAGATCGAGTACGGGCGCAACCGCGAGCGCTACCAGTTCCTGCGCTGGGGCCAGACCGCGTTCGACGACTTCAAGGTCGTCCCCCCGGGCACCGGCATCGTCCACCAGGTCAACATCGAGCACCTGGCGCGCGTCGTGTTCGAGCGCGAGGTCGGCGGCGAGCTGCAGGCCTACCCCGACACCCTCGTGGGCACCGACTCGCACACCACGATGGTCAACGGCCTGGGCGTGCTGGGCTGGGGCGTCGGCGGCATCGAGGCCGAGGCCGCGATGCTCGGCCAGCCGGTCTCGATGCTCATCCCGCGCGTGGTGGGGTTCAAGCTGTCCGGGTCCATCCCCGCCGGCGCCACCGCCACCGACGTCGTCCTGACGATCACCGAGGTGCTGCGCAAGCACGGCGTGGTGGGCAAGTTCGTGGAGTTCTACGGCGACGGCGTCGGCGCCGTCCCGCTGGCCAACCGCGCCACCATCGGCAACATGAGCCCGGAGTTCGGCTCCACCGCGGCGATCTTCCCGATCGACGACGTCACCCTGGACTACCTGCGCCTGACCGGCCGCAGCGAGGAGCAGGTCGCCCTCGTGGAGGCCTACACCAAGGAGCAGGGCCTCTGGCACGACCCGTCCCGCGAGGCGCGCTACTCCGAGTACCTCGAGCTGGACCTGTCCACGGTCGTCCCCAGCATCGCCGGCCCCAAGCGCCCGCAGGACCGCATCGTCCTCACCGAGGCCAAGGAGGCGTTCCGCGCCGCCCTGGGCGACTACGTCACCGACGAGGTGCCCGCCGGGAACCCCGCCTCCAGCGCGCACAGCGACGCGGTCGACGCCGTGCACGGCTCCTCCCAGGACGAGGCCAGCGCCGAGAGCTTCCCGGCCTCCGACCCGCCGGCCGCCTCCGGCAGCAGCGAGGCCGACGAGCCGGCCGCCCCCGGCCACGCGCAGGGCCGTCCCTCGCGCCGCGTGCCCGTGACGCTGGCCGACGGCACCCGCACCGAGATCGACCACGGCGCCGTCGCGATCGCCTCGATCACCAGCTGCACCAACACCTCCAACCCCTCGGTGATGGTGGCCGCGGCGCTGCTGGCCAAGAACGCGGTGGAGCGGGGCCTGGCCCGCAAGCCCTGGGTGAAGACCTCCCTGGCCCCCGGGTCGAAGGTCGTCACCGACTACTACGACAAGGCCGGGCTGACCCCGTACCTGGAGAAGCTGGGCTTCCACCTCGTCGGGTACGGCTGCGTCACCTGCATCGGCAACTCCGGCCCGCTGCCGGAGGAGATCTCCGCCGCGGTGCAGGAGAACGACCTCGCGGTGACCGCGGTCCTGTCGGGCAACCGCAACTTCGAGGGCCGCATCAACCCCGACGTGAAGATGAACTACCTGGCCTCCCCGCCGCTGGTCATCGCCTACGCCCTCGCCGGGACGATGGACTGGGACGTGGAGAACGACCCCATCGGCCAGGACGAGTCGGGCGCCGACGTGTTCCTGCGCGACATCTGGCCCGACGCGGCCGAGGTCGAGCGGGTCATCGGCGACGCCATCAGCAAGGACATGTTCGTCACCGGCTACTCCGACGTGTTCGCCGGCGACGAGCGCTGGCGGAACCTGCCCACGCCCGAGGGCGACACCTTCGCGTGGGACCAGGAGTCCACCTACGTGCGCAAGCCCCCGTACTTCGAGGGCATGGGCGCCGAGCCGGAGCCCGTGCGGGACATCTCCGGCGCGCGCGTGCTGGCGCTGCTGGGCGACTCGGTCACCACCGACCACATCTCGCCCGCCGGCTCCATCAAGCCCGACAGCCCCGCCGGCACGTACCTGTCCGAGCACGGGGTGGAGCGCAAGGACTTCAACTCCTACGGCTCGCGCCGCGGCAACCACGAGGTGATGATCCGCGGCACGTTCGCGAACATCCGCCTGCGCAACCTGCTGCTGGACGGCGTCTCGGGCGGTTTCACCCGCGACTTCACCCGCGGCGGCGAGCAGACGAGCATCTACGAGGCCGCGCAGCACTACGCCGAGCAGGGCACCCCGCTGGTCGTCCTGGGCGGCAAGGAGTACGGCTCCGGCTCCTCGCGCGACTGGGCCGCCAAGGGCACCGCGCTGCTGGGCGTGAAGGCCGTCATCACCGAGAGCTTCGAGCGCATCCACCGCTCCAACCTCATCGGCATGGGCGTCGTCCCGCTGCAGTTCCCAGCCGGCGAGAGCGCCGCCTCCCTCGGCCTGGACGGCACCGAGACGTTCGACGTCACGGGCATCGCCGAGCTCAACGAGGGCCGCACCCCCCGGACCGTGCGCGTCACCGCCACCAGGGAGTCCGGCGAGAGCGTCGAGTTCGACGCCGTCGTGCGCATCGACACCCCCGGCGAGGCGGACTACTACCGCAACGGCGGCATCCTGCAGTACGTCCTGCGCTCGCTGACCCGGGCGTGAGCCGCGCCCGGGGCTGACCCGGGAGCAGCGGGAGGGGGCGGTCACCCGGACGGGGTGGCCGCCCCCTCGTCGTGCCCGTGCCCCCGCGGCGACCACGCACCGTGACCGCGGACGGGGCGGCACCGCCGACCGGGTGGGCCCGGGGGCTTCACCTCGCGCCACCGCGTGCCGATGGACCCCCTGACGCGGCACCACGGACGGGGCCGCACCGCACGAGGGACGGACGGAACCGTGGACCCCGAGGACCTGTGGCGCCCGGCGGGCGCAGCGACCCCGCCAGAGGTCGCCGCCGCCCTGCTGCACCTCGCCAGCGCCCAGCCGCACCCCGTCCTCGTCGTCTCCCGCCCCGCCGACGACGTCCACGGCCGGGTCCCGCGCGAGGCACCGCGCGTGCGCTGGGCCAACGCCGCCGCCGCCGAGCTGCTCGCGGTGGCCGCCGACGCCCTGCCCGAGCTGGCCCTGACCCGCCTGCTGCGCCCGGCCGCCGGCGCGCTCGGGGACCACCTGCGGCGAGAGCGCCACACCCGCTTCGCCGCCACCGCGACCACCAGCTCCGGCGAGGCCCGCGCGTGCGAGCTCGTCGCCTGGCCCGTGCCCGCCGCCCCCGCCCTCCCGGGCGCCCCCGCGACGCCGGGAGCACCCGGAGCACTCGGAGCACTTGGCGCGCCCGCCGAGGAGTGCTGGGTCCTGCAGGGCGCCCTGCCCGGCGACGCCCGCGCCGACGCGGCCCTGCGCGCCGCCGAGGAGCGCTTCGCGACCCTGGCCCGCAGCTCGCCCGTGGCCACCATCGTCTCCGACGTCGGCGCCCGCCTGTCCCACGTCAACGACGCCTTCGCCGCCCTGACCGGCCGCTCGGCCGCCGAGCTGCACGGCACCGGCTGGCTGGACTGCGTCGTCGAGGAGGAGCGCGCCGCCGTCGTCGAGGCCGTCACGCACGTCCTCGCCGGGCGCCCCGTCACCCTCGACACGCGGCTGCGCACCGCCACCGGGCAGGTCCGCTGGGTCCACGTGCGCTTCGCGCCGTCCCGCACCCCCGGCTACGGCGCCGGCTTCATCGCCACCGTCGAGGACGTCACCGACCGCCTGGCCCGCGAGCACCGGCTGGCCTACCAGGCCCAGCACGACCTGCTGACCGGCCTGCCGAACCGGCTCGCGCTGCTGGAGCACCTCGCCGGGCTCCTGCCCGCCGCCGAGGGGTCCCGCCCCCCGGGCGCGGAGCACCCCGCGCCCCGCGCCGGGGTCCTCATGGTCGACCTCGACGACTTCAAGACCGTCAACGACGGCCTGGGCCCCGAGGCCGGTGACGCCGTCCTCGTCGAGGTCGCCCGCCGCCTGGCCGCCACCGTGCGCGCCGGCGACCTCGTCACCCGCCCCGGCGGCGACGAGTTCGTCGTCGTCTGCCACGACCTGCCCGACGCCGACGCCGTGGCCGCCGCCGCCCGGCGGGTCCTGGACACCGTCTCGGCACCCGTCGAGGTCAACGGCCTGCGCCTGGACGTCGTCGCCAGCGTCGGCGTGGTCCTGCTCGGCGGGCCCTCCGGCACGCCCGACGAGCTGCTGCGCGACGCCGGCATCGCCACCCACGAGGCCAAGGCCGCCGGCGGCGGGCGCTGGGCCCTGCTCGACGACGAGGTGCGCCGCCGGGCCCGCCGGGCCCTGCGCCTGGTCGCCGACCTGCGCGAGGCCCTGGCCCGCGGCGCCGTCGACGTGCACTACCAGCCCATCGTGCGCCCCGGCCCGGTCGCCGAGGTGCTGTCGGTGGAGGCCCTGTGCCGCTGGCGCCACCCCGAGCTGGGGCCCGTGGACCCCGGCACCTTCGTGCCGCTGGCCGAGCGCGCCGGGCTGGTGCCCGCCCTGGACGCCCACGTCCTGGCCGTCGCCTGCCGCGACCTGGCCGGCTGGCGGGCCGCCGAGCGCTCCGGCGAGCTGCCCCGCGCCCCGCGCTGGGTCGCCGTCAACGTCTCCGCGGTCACCCTGTCCGCCGAGGGCTTCGCCGACAGCGTGCGGCGCACCGCCGCCGGGGCCGGGGTGCAGCTGTCCGACCTGTGCCTGGAGGTCACCGAGACCGCGCTGGCCAGCGACCTGCGCGCCTGCCGGGAGGTCCTGGAGGAGCTGCGCCGCGACGGCGCCCGCGTCGCCGTCGACGACTTCGGCACCGGCTACTCCTCGCTGGCCTACCTGAAGGACCTGCCCGTCGACCACCTGAAGGTCGACCGCTCGTTCGTGCGCGACCTCGACGCCCGCCCGCGGCCCCGCCCGGGCGCCGTGCCCGGTGCGCGCCCCGGGGACCAGCGCGGCGGCCCGGCGCGCGCCGTGGCCGCGGCCGTCGTCTCGCTGGCCCGCACCCTGGGCCTGGGGGTCGTCGCCGAGGGCGTCGAGACGCCCGAGCAGGACGCCGTGCTCGCCGAGCTGGGCTGCGAGGCCGTCCAGGGCTACCTGTACTCGCGCCCCCTGGAGCCCGCCGCCCTGCTGGCCCTGCTGCGCTCCGGCGGCCGCATCGAGCGGCCCGCCGCGGTGCCCGCGCCCCGGACGGTGACCGCGTGATCGGGCGGCGCCCCGCGGTGACCGGCACCGGCACCGTGGAGGACACCACCGCCGGCGCCGTCGAGGTCCTCGGGCGCATCTCCTCCGCCCTGGACGACCTGCCCGCCCACCGGCCCGTCGCCGCGCGCGTCATCGCCGAGGCCGACGACGCCCGCTCGGACGCCACCTCCCTCGGGCGCACCCTCAGCTACGACCCCGCCCTGACCGCCAAGGTGCTGCGGCTGGCCAACTCCGCCTACTTCGGGCTGTCCGGGCGCGTGTCGGCGCCCTCCTTCGCCGTGACCGTCGTCGGCTTCTCCACCGTGCGCAGCCTGGCCGTGACGGCCATGGCCGGCCTCGACGACGTCCCGCCGGAGCTGGACGGCTTCTGGGACCGCAGCCTGCTGACCGCCGTCGCCGCCGGCGAGGTCGCCGCCCGGCTGGGCGCCCTGCAGCCGGAGGCCTTCAGCCTGGGGCTGCTGGCGCGCCTGGGCCAGGCCCTGCTGGTGCGCTGCGACCCCGTGCGCTACCCGCAGCTGCTGACCGCGGCCGCCGACCGCGAGGAGCTGCTGGCCGCGGAGGCGCGCCGCTACGGGGCCGTGCACACCCGCGTGTCCGCCGAGGCCCTGGCCGCGTGGGCGTTCCCCGACGACCTGGCCCTCGCCCTCGCCCAGGTCGACCAGCCCGGCCCGGCGCGGCCGCTGGCCGTGGCCGTGCGGCTGGGCCTGGAGCTGTCCGAGCGCGTGCTGGACCCCGCGCGCGCCCCGCGCCCGGCCGGGCACCTGTCCGCCGGGCACGTGCGCGACGCCGAGCTGGACGCCCTGCGCGCGCCCGTGGAGCGCACCGCCGCCGACATGGTCCGCCTGCTGACGTCCTGAGCCCCGCGTCCCGCCCGCCGCGCCGCCCGGTGCGCCGCCCGGCGCGCCGCGCGACCCCGCCGCGCGGCCCGCGGGGGGCGGCGGCAGGATGGGCCGGGTGTGCGAGGCGACCCCCGCGGCGGAGCTGGTCCTCCCCGACCACGAGGGCTCGGCCCGCGAGGCCCGGGACTTCCTGACGCGGGCGTACTGCAGCGTCCACCACGCCCGCGTCCTCGACGAGGCGCAGCTGCTCGTCTCCGAGCTGGTGACCAACGCGGTGCGCCACGGCGGCCCGCCCGTGCGGGTGCGCGTGGAGTGCGACGGGACCGCCGGCCTGCAGGTGTCCGTCAGCGACGGCCACCCGGCCCCCCCGGTGCGCCGCGACGTCCCGCCCGACGCCGAGGGCGGCCGCGGCGTGGCCCTCGTCGACATCATCAGCGACCGCTGGGGCGTCTCCAGCGCCGGCCGCGGCAAGACCGTTTGGTTCGTCCTGTCCTGACGCCCGCGGGCGGGGTCCTCAGCGGGCGGCGGCGGCCTCGGCGGCCGGCACGACCAGCACCGGGCACAGCGCGCGCCCCAGGACCTGCCGGCCGGGACCGCGCCCGCCGAGGCCGTCGGCGTCGTCGTCCGGGGCGGCCACCACGAGCACGCCCGCGCCCGCCCCCGCGGACAGCAGCGCGTCGTCCCGGGAGGACCAGCGCTCGTCGGGGCGGCAGGTGCGCACCACGTGCACCGCCCCGCCGTGCCGGCCCGCCCAGTCCTGCGCCCGGCGCACCACCGCGTCGTCGTCGCCGCCGTGGCGGCCGTCCCCGTGGACCGCGGCGACCGTCGCGCCCGCGGCGCCGCCCGGGCCCGCCGGCTCGGGCGCGGCCGCCGTCACGACGAGCACCGGCACGGGGGAGCCGGCCACCAGCTCGGCGGCCACGTCGCCCAGGCCGGGCAGGAACTCCCCGCCGGTGCCGCGGGCGCCCACCACGAGCAGCCGCGCGTCGCGGGCCGCGGAGCGCAGCGCCGTGGCCACCGGCCCCAGGTGCAGGTGGCGGACCACCGGCAGCCCCGGGTGCAGCCGCTCCACCAGCGCGCCGGCGTGGCGCAGCACCTCCTCGGCGCGCGCCACCGGCTCCACCGCGTGGTCGCCGGCGCCCGGGTCGGCACCCGCGGCCGGTGCCGCGGTCCGGGCAGCGGGGTCCTCGCCCAGCCGGGCCACCGTCAGCACGTGCAGCGGCGAGCCGGTCCCGGCCGCGTCGTCGGCGGCCAGCACCAGCGCGCGCACGGCGTCGGGGGAGCCGTCGTAGCCCACGACGACGGGCGCTGCCGCGGGGCCCCCGCCCGAGGACCCGGCGCCGGTCCGGCCGGTGGGCGCGCCGGCGGGGCGCGCGGGCGGGGCGGTGACGGCGGCGAGCGTGTCCACGGCGGACCTCCGGGAGGGGTGGGCGGGTGCCGCGACCAGCGTCCCCCGCGGGTCCGGGCGCCCACCAGGGACGGAGGTCCCGGGTGCCCGCCGGGCCCGCGGGGGCCGCCGGCCGGCCGCCGGGGCAGGATCGGCCCGTGACGCCGCACGAGCGCGAGCAGGGGACCCGCACCCGCCCGGACCCGCTCGGGGACGTGCGGATCGGCCAGGTGCGCAGCCGCACGAGCCTGAAGTGGCGCTTCCACCCGCCGGACGTGCTGCCGCTGTGGGTGGCCGAGATGGACGTCCTGCTCGCCGCGCCCGTGGCCGCCGCCCTGCACGACGCCGTCACCCGCGGCGACACCGGCTACGCCCACGGCGACGACCTGGCCCGCGCCTTCGCCGGCTTCGCCCGGCGCCGCTGGGGCTGGGAGGTCGACGTCGCCCGCACGGCCCTCGTGCCCGACGTCATGACCGGGGTCGTGGAGGCGCTGCGGCTGGTGTCCGGGCCCGGCGCCGCGGTGGTCGTCAACACGCCCGTCTACCCGCCGTTCCGCGCCTTCGCCGAGCGCTCGGGCCGCCGCGTCGTCGACGTCCCGCTGACCGCCGCCGGGCGCCTGGACCTGCCGGCGCTGGAGGCGGCGTACGCGCGCGAGCGCGCCCGCGGCGAGGTCGTCCACCTGCTGTGCAGCCCGCAGAACCCCACCGGCACCGTGCACACCGCCGCCGAGCTGACCGCGCTGGCCGAGCTGGCCGCCGCCCGCGGGGTGCGCGTGGTCGCCGACGAGGTGCACGCCCCGCTGGCCGACGCCGCCGCCGGTTTCGCGCCGTACCTGGCCCACGACCCGACCGGGCTCGGGACGGCCCTGACGTCGGCCAGCAAGGGCTGGAACCTCGCGGGCGTCCCGGCCGCGCTGCTGCTGGCCGGGCCCGCCGCGGCCGGCGACCTGGCGCGGCTGCCGGAGGAGGCCGGGCACGGTGTCGCCCACCTGGGCGTCCTCGCCCACGCGGCGGCGTTCCGGGCCGGCGGGGAGTGGCTGGACGGCCTCCTGGACGGCCTGGCCCGCCGGCGGGCGCTGCTGGACGCCCTGCTCGCCGAGCACCTGCCGGCGGTGCGGCGCGCGCCGTCCCGGGCCACGTACCTGGCGTGGCTGGACTGCCGCGACCTCGGCCTGGGCGACGACCCGGCCCGGGTGCTGCTGGAGCGCGGCCGGGTCGCGCTCAGCGCCGGGCACGAGTTCGGGCCCGCCGGCCGCGGCTTCGCGCGCCTGAACCTCGCCACGGGCGAGGACGTGCTCACCGAGGCGGTGCGGCGGATGGCGGCCGCCCTGGACGGCTGACCGGACGGCCGACCGGACGGCTGAGCCGTCCCGCGCGCCGCGCGGTAGCGTCGAACGCGTGTTCGAGGAACCGTCCGCCGCGCCCGCGCGGCGGCGTCCCCGGCACGGCCCGCCCGGCTGGCCGCAGGAGGTCCCCCCGGCCGGGGCGGAGGGCTGGGAGGCGGCCGCGACGGACTGGCTGCTGGACCAGGCGCCGCCGGAGTACCGCGGCTACCCGCCGGTGCGCCGCCACCCGGTGCTGCTGGCCTGGCTCGTCGCCCACCACGCCGCCGCCGGCCAGGAGCAGGTGCGCCGCGCCCTGGGCACCGCGCGCCGCGACCTGTCCGGGCACCTGCCGCCCGAGACCGCCCCGGCGGTCTTCGACGTCCTGGAGCGCGAGCAGCTGCGGCTGCGGCGCCTGGCCCGCGCCGTCGGCCTCGTCCACGACGCCCTGCTGCGCGCCGCGCCGCCGCCCTGGTGAGCGGGCCGGTGAGCGGGCCGGTGAGCGGGCCGGTGAGCGGGCCGGTGAGCGGGCCGTCCGTGTGCAGATCCGGTGCGGGCCCGCCCGTCGGGGTGCTCTTCCCGCGCCGCGGCGCCCCGGCGCTCCTACACTCGACCCGCGACGCGCCCGGGCACCCCGCCGCGCCGCGACCGCAGGACGACGCCGCACGCCAGGAGGCCACCGGAGCATGGGGCTGCTCGCATCGATCACGGGTCCCGAGGACCTCAGGGCCCTGGCCCCGGAGCAGCTGCCGGCGCTGGCCGCTGAGGTCCGGGACTTCCTCGTCCGCGCCGTCAGCCGCACCGGCGGGCACCTGGGCCCCAACCTCGGGGTCGTCGAGCTGACCATCGCGCTGCACCGGGTCTTCGACTCCCCGCGCGACCGGCTGGTCTTCGACACCGGCCACCAGAGCTACGTGCACAAGCTGCTCACCGGCCGGCAGGACTTCTCCCGCCTGCGCGAGGCCGGCGGCCTGTCCGGCTACCCCTCGCGCGCCGAGAGCGAGCACGACGTCGTGGAGAACTCGCACGCCTCCACGTCGCTGTCGTGGGCCGACGGCCTGGCCAAGGCGTTCGAGCTGAGCGGCCAGACCGACCGGCGGGTCGCCGCCGTCGTCGGCGACGGCGCCCTGACCGGCGGCATGGCCTGGGAGGCGCTGAACAACATCGCCGCCGCCCAGCGGCCCGTCATCGTCGTCGTCAACGACAACGAGCGCTCCTACGCGCCGACCATCGGCGGGATGGCCACCCACCTGGCGACCCTGCGCACCACCCGCGAGTACGAGAAGCTCCTGGACTGGGGCAAGCAGTCGCTGCGCCGCGGCGGGGCCCCCGGCCGCTTCGCCTACGACACGCTGCACGGGATGAAGAAGGGCATCAAGGACATCGTCGCCCCGCAGGGGCTGTTCGAGGACCTGGGCCTGAAGTACGTCGGTCCCGTCGACGGCCACGACGCCGTCGCCGTCGAGCACGCCCTGCGCCGCGCCCGCTCCTACGGCGGCCCCGTCATCGTGCACGTCATCACCCAGAAGGGCCGCGGCTACAAGCCCGCCCTGGACAACGACGCCGACCACTTCCACGCCGTCGGCGTCATCGACCCCGAGACGGGCGAGGCGCAGGCCTCCAGCGGCTCCTCCTGGACCAGCGTGTTCGCCGAGGAGATGGTCGCGATCGGCGAGGTGCGCCGCGACGTCGTCGGCATCACCGCCGCCATGCAGATCCCCGTCGGCCTCGGGCCGTTCGCCCGCGCCCACCCCGAGCGGGTCTTCGACGTCGGCATCGCCGAGCAGCACGCGGCCACGTCCGCGGCCGGGATGGCCGCCGGCGGCCTGCACCCCGTCGTCGCCGTCTACGCCACCTTCCTCAACCGGGCGTTCGACCAGCTGCTCATGGACGTCGCGCTGCACCGCGCGGGCGTCACGTTCGTCCTGGACCGCGCCGGGGTCACCGGCCCCGACGGCGCCAGCCACCACGGCGTGTGGGACATGGCCCTGACCCGCCTGGTGCCGGGGCTGCGGCTGGCCGCCCCCCGCGACGCCACGACGCTGCGCGAGGAGCTGCGCGAGGCCGTCGCCGTCGAGGACGCGCCCACCGTCCTGCGCTTCAGCAAGGGCAAGGTGCCGGCCGACCTGCCGGCGATCGCCCGCACCGGGCACGCCGACGTGCTGGAGGGGGAGCGCTGGCGCGAGGGCGACGACGTCCTGCTCGTCGCCGTCGGCGCGATGGTCCCGCGGTGCCTGGACGTGGCCGCCCGGCTGCGCGCGCACGGGGTCGGCGTCACCGTCGTCGACCCCCGCTGGGTGACGCCCGTGGACCCGGCCCTGGTCGAGCTGGCCGCCTCGCACCGGCACGTCGCCGTCGTCGAGGACGGCTGCGAGGCCGGGGGCGTGGGCAGCGCCCTGGCCGACGCGCTGCGCGCCGCCGACGTGACCACCCCGCTGCAGACGTTCGCGCTGCCGCAGCGCTTCGTCGACCACGGCGGGCGCGACGCCATCCTCGACGAGGCGGGCCTGTCGCCGCAGCACGTGGCCCGGCGCGTGGTGGAGGCCGTGGCCCGGCGGACCCAGGGCTCGCAGGACGCCGACACCGCCGGCGACCCGGCGGTGCGCCCCGGCGGCTGACCCGCGGCGGCTGACCCGCGGCGGCTGACCCGCGGCCGCCGCTGCGTCACTGCTGGAGGACGACCTCGGCCAGCCGCACCGTCCGCGGCGCGTGCGCGACCTCGTGGCGCGAGACGAGCAGCGGGCGCGCCGCCCCCCGCTCCAGGGGGTCGGTGGCGCTCCACGCCGCGGCCACGAAGGCCGGGTCGATCCGGGCCAGGTCGAACCAGCCGCGCGAGCGCGCGGGCACCGCCACGGCGCGCAGCAGGCCCACGCCCCCGTGAGCCGCCCCGGGGCCCGAGCCGGCGCCCGGCCCGTCGCCGGGGGCGGTCAGGTGCGCGCGCAGCGCCGGGGACGTCAGCAGGGTCGGCACGTCGCAGCCGCCCACGGGCCGCAGCACCCCGCCACCGCGGGCGCCGGCGTCGCGGGCCAGGCGCTGCGCCGCCAGCGCGCCCATCGCGTCGACGTGGTCGAGGTCGGCACCGGTCAGCGCGGGCGAGGAGCCCGTGGCCCGGGCGGTCGCGGCCGCCAGCGGCAGCGCCCGCTCGCGGCCGTCGGGGCCGGTGAGCACCACGGCCGGGCCCACGTCCAGCGCGCCGCCGGTGAACCGGCGGGCCGTCCACGCCCGCCCGGGGTGCACGTCCGCGTCCACCGCCACCGCGAGGGCGACGCGGCGCGCGCCGCGCCGGTGCGCGGCGCGGTGGGCCAGCAGCAGGTCGCGCACGCGCCGGCGCCGGGGCTCCTCGCCGGCCGGCGCGCCCGGGGCGCCCGCGGCGGCGGCCTCGAGCACGGCCCAGTCCAAGGACGCGCAGCCGGGCAGGTGGACGCCCGCGTCGTCGAGGTCGACGTCCACGTCGTCCAGCACGCTCGCGGCCAGCACCGCGCGGCGCAGGGCCGCGCGGGCGGCGCGCGCGGCGGGCAGGGACGAGGTCACGGGCCGACCGTAGGCGAGCGGGCGGCCCGCCTCTCGCGCAGCGCGAGCACCGCTGGGCCGCACGGGTGAGGTGCCGGCCCCCGGACGGCGCCGGTCACCACGGGCGGTGACGAGACGACCACCCGCCCTCCTGCGCGCTCCCGCGCGGCCGCCCGTCCCCCGTCCGGGGGGCTCCGCGCCGCGGCGGACGGCCCTCCCACCTTGCCCGCGCGCGCGGCCTGCGCCATCGTCTGCCGTGGTGGTGTCGAGGGCGCACCGCCGGGTCGAGGGCGACGGAGGACGACGTGGAACGCCTCTCACTGGACGCGCACCTGTCCTCACCGGCGCTGGCGCGGCACTGGGTGTGCGAGCGCTGCCCCGCCGAGCACCTGCCGGAGGCGCGCCGCTGGATCGCCGAGCTGCTCACCAGCGAGCTCGTCTCCAACGCGCTGGAGCACGGCCAGGGGCCGGTCACGCTGACGATGACGCACGACGCCGAGGGCATCGTCGTGGGCATCTCGGACGGCACGACCAGCATCCCGGCGCTGCGGCCGCAGAGCCCGACGGCCACCTCCGGGCGCGGCATCGCCCTCGTCGACGCGCTGGCGACGGCGTGGGGGTACTACCCGAGCGCCGAGCGGCCCGGCGCGGACGGCGACCGGGACGCCGGCGGGGCCGGTGACGCCCCGGCCGGTGGTGACGGGGCCGCCGGCGCCGTCGAGGACGTCGGCGATCCCGCCCGCGAGGTGCTGCGCTGGCCGCTGCCGCGCGAGGAGGAGAGCGCCGCGCCGGCCGCGGGCGGGGCCGCGGGGGACCGTCCCGGGCGCGGCGGCAAGACCGTCTGGTTCCACCTCGCCCGCGACTGACGCCGGGGACGCCGGCGGTCCTCAGCCCGCCGGGCGCCCGCCGTCGGCGGGGGCGTCCACCGGGTGCTCGCCGCGGGCGGCCGCGGCGAACGCCTCGGCCAGCGGCTGCGCCACGAGGGCGACCTGCCAGTCGCGGGCGCGCGAGGCCCGCAGGGCCGCGCCCAGCGCCGCCGCGTCGGCCGGCCGCGGCGGGGACCAGGCCAGCCGGCGCAGGGCGTCCGGCTGCAGGAGGTTCTCCACCGGCAGGCCGTGCTCCCCGGCCAGGGCGGTGACCGCGGCGCGTCCCGCGGCCAGGCGGGCGGCGGCCTCCGGGTCGCGCTGGGCCCACGTGCGCGGCGGCGGCGGGCCGTCCCCGCGCGCGGCGTGCTGGGGCAGCTCGGCCTCGGGCAGCGCCCGCCCGGCCTCGACGGCCGCGAACCAGGCGACCAGGCGGGTGCGGGCGGCCCGGCCGGTGAACCCGGGCGTGCCCAGCAGGGCCTGCGGCGTGCGGGGCATCGCCCGCGCGGCGGCCACGAGGGCGGCGTCGGGCAGGAGGCGGCCGGGAGAGGTGTCGCGGCGGCGGGCCTCCTCGTCGCGGGCCTGCCACAGCGCGCGCACGACGGCCAGCTGGCGGCGCGAGCGCACGGCGTGCAGGCCGGAGACGCGGCGCCACGGCTCGGCGGGCGGGGCGGGCGCGGCGGCCGCCGCGACGGCGGCGAACTCCTCGCGGGCCCAGCCCAGCTTGCCCTGGGCGTCCAGCCGCGCCGCGACCGCGTCGCGCAGCTCTAGCAGCACCTCGACGTCGAGGGCGGCGTAGTTCAGCCACGGCTGCGGCAGCGGGCGGGTGGACCAGTCCACCGCGGAGTGCTCCTTGGCCAGCCGCAGCCCGAGCAGCTCCTCGACGACGGCGCCCAGGCCCACGCGCGGCAGCCCGGCCAGCCGCGAGCCCAGCTCGGTGTCGAACAGCGTCACCGGGCGCATGCCCACCTCGGCCAGGCACGGCAGGTCCTGGCTGGCGGCGTGCAGGACCCACTCGGCGTCGGCGAGGGCCTCGCCCAGCGCCGACAGGTCCCCCAGCGCCTCGGGGTCGACGAGGGCGGTGCCGGCCCCGGCGCGGCGCAGCTGCACGAGGAAGGCGCGCTGGCCGTAGCGGTACCCGGAGGCGCGCTCGGCGTCCACCGCCACGGGGCCGGTGCCGGCCGCCATCGCGGCCACGACCTCCGCCAGCGCCGCCGGCGTGTCGGCCACCGGCGGCACCCCGCCGGTGGGCGCGTCGAGCAGGGGCAGCGGCGGGGCCTCCGGCTGCTCCTGCGGCCCGGCGGCCCCGCCGGGGGCGCCGGGGGCGTCCTGACCCGGCGCGTCCCGACCGGCCGCGTCCTGACCGCTCTCGCCCTGGCTCACGCGCCCACCGTACGGGGCGCTCCCGGCCCGCCCGGGGCCGGTCGCCGGACCGGTTACTGGATGACGCCGGCGCGCAGGGTGATGGCGACCATCTCGGCGCGGTCGCCGGTGCCCAGCTTGCGGGCGATGCGCGCCAGGTGGCTCTTGACGGTCAGCGCGGACAGGCCCAGCAGGGCCCCGGTGTCCTTGTTGGAGCGGCCGTCGGCGACGTGCTGGAGCACCTCGACCTCGCGCTCGGACAGGCCGTCGACGCCGGCGCCGCCGGTGCGGGTCTCGAAGCCGGTGCCCTCGGGGCGGGTGGTGACCAGGTAGCAGCGCACCCCGGCGGCCACCGCGCCGCGCACGGCGAACGGGTCGGCGTTGCTGGACAGCACGACGCAGCGGTTCCAGCCGGCCGCGCGCAGCTCGGAGACGAGCTGGGCGCCGGAGCCGTCGGGCAGGCCCGCGTCGGCGATGAACAGGGCGCGCGGGCCCGTGCGCGCCAGGGCGCGGGCCTGGGCGACGCTGGAGGCGTGCTCCACGTTGGCCGCGCCCAGCAGGCGCAGGGTGCGGGTCACCGACTCGCGGACCACCGGGTCGGCGACCGCGACCAGGGCGGCGAAGCGGCCGAGACGGGAGGGGACGGCCATCCCCGGGCGTTCGACGAGCGCAGTCACCGTCGTCCTCCTCAGTGCGCGGCGTCCGCCTCGTGCGGAGCCTGTGTCCCGAGGTGATCGGCCGGACGGGGGGCCGCCTTGACGTCCGGGGACGGCCCGGAACGCGGCGGCACCCGTCACGACCTGCGACGACGTCACCGCCGGGTGCGTCCCGGCGGGTGGGCGCGCACCCGTCCGGGTGAGCGGCCACCGGCCCGGGCCCCGCCCGCGGCCACGGGCGGTCACCGACCGTCAGGGAGGGGTCAGCGGTACGGCCGTCCGAGGGAACTGACGCCCTCGGGCACCGGCGGCAGCCCCGCGACCGTGCACAGGAGCACCGCCCACGCCTCCACGTGGGCGGCGACGTCACCGGGTGCGAGCACCGCCACGCCCGCCGCGCCCGCCACGCCCACCGGGCCCCCCGGGCCCCCCGGGCCCCCCGGGCCCCCCGGGCCCCCCGCCGCCAGCGGCGTCCAGGAGGCGCGCACCTCCACGTCCACGGACGCCTCGCGGTCGGCCAGCGCGCCGTAGCCCTCGCTGAGCACCCGCGTCACCGTGCCGCCCACCTCGGCGGCCCGGGCGCCGGCGCCGGCCAGGGCGTCCTCCAGCCACGACCAGCCGACCCGGCCCAGCAGCGGGTCGGCGCCCAGCTCGGCCTCCAGACCCGCCCGCGCGTACGTGACGACCCGGAAGGCGCCGCCCCACTCCGGCGGGGCGGCGGGGTCGTGCAGCAGGATGAACCGGCCCGTCGCCAGCTCCTCGCCGTCGTGCAGGACCTCCCCGGACAGCGCCGCGGCGTGCGGGGCGATCCGGGCCGGTGCGGCCACCTCGGTGACGGCCACCTCCGGGCGCACGCGGACCGCGCGCAGGGCGGCCACGGCGTCCGCGAAGGCGGGCGGCACGGCGGCCCCGTCACCGGGTCGCACGCGGGTCACGGTCACGTCCCGGAGACTAGGCACGAGGCCGCCGCGGACCGGGTGCGCCGCGCCGTGGGACCATCGGCCCGTGCCCGGCCCCACCTCCAGCCCCGCCCCCGCGACCACCGCCCCGGACGCCCCGGGCGCGCAGCAGCCGTACCTGGTGGCCGCGCGCGGCGGCCGGCCCCTGGAGACCGGCGGGCGCACCCCGGTGTGGTTCATGCGCCAGGCCGGCCGCTCGCTGCCGGAGTACCGGCGGGTGCGCGAGGGCACGACGATGCTCGAGTCCTGCCGCCGCCCCGAGCTGGTCACCGAGATCACCCTGCAGCCCGTGCGCCGCTACGGCGTGGACGCGGCGATCTTCTACTCCGACATCGTCGTGCCGCTGGAGGCAGCCGGGGTCGGCGTGGAGATCGTCCCCGGCACCGGCCCGGTCATCGCCGAGCCGTTCCGCACCCGCGCCGACCTGGACCGGCTGCCCGAGCTGACCCCCGACGCCCTCGGGCACGTCACCGAGGCGGTGCGGCTGATCACCGCCGAGCTGGCCGCGAGCCACGGCGGCACGCCGCTCATCGGCTTCGCCGGCGCCCCCTTCACCCTGGCCAGCTACCTCGTCGAGGGCGGCCCCTCGCGCGACCTGCTGCGCACCAAGGCGCTCCTGCACGCCGACCCGCGGCTGTGGCACGACCTCGCTGCCCGCCTCGCGCAGATCACGGGGGCGTTCCTGCGGGCGCAGGTGCTCGCCGGCGCCTCCGCCGTGCAGCTGTTCGACTCCTGGGTCGGCTCGCTGTCCCTGGCCGACTACGAGCGCCACGTGGCCGCCCACTCCGCCGCCGCCCTGCGCGCCGTCGCCGACCTCGGCGTGCCGCGCACCCACTTCGGCACCGGCACCGGCGAGCTGCTGGGCGCGATGGCCGCCGTCGACGGCGGCGTCGACGTCCTGGGCGTGGACTTCCGCGTGCCGCTGGACGTCGGCGCCGCGCGCGGCCGCGCCGGCGCCGGGCGGCCCGTGGCCGTGCAGGGCAACCTCGACCCCGCGCTGCTGTCCGCCCCCTGGGAGGTGCTGCGCGAGGAGGTGTACCGCGTCCTGGCCGCCGGCGAGCGCGCCGGCGGCGGGCACGTGTTCAACCTCGGCCACGGCGTCCCGCCCTCGGCCGACCCGGACGTGCTGCACCGCGTGGTGGACGAGGTGCACGCCTGGCGCGGCACCGCGTGAGCGGGCCCGGCCCCGACCGCGCCGGCGGGGCCGCCCGCCCCGCCCGCCCCGCCCGCGTCGTCGTCGTGGGCGGCGGGGTCAGCGGCCTGACCGCCGCCCACCACCTGCTCACCCGCGCCGGCCGGCCCCTGGAGGTCGTGGTCTGCGAGGCCTCCGGGCGCGTGGGCGGCGTCCTGCAGCGCGCCGAGGTCGGCGGCGTCGTGCTCGACCTGGGCGCCGAGTCGCTGCTGGCGCGCCGGCCCGAGGCCGTCGACCTCGTGCGCGAGGCCGGCCTGGGCGACGACCTCGTCCACCCCGCCACCGCCTCGGCCTCCCTGCGCCTGGAGGACGGGCTGCACCCCCTGCCCGCCGGGACGGTCATGGGCGTGCCGGCGAGCGCGGAGCAGCTGCGCGCCCTGCTGGCCCCGGCGGACGTCGAGCGCGCCGCGCAGGACGAGCAGCGGCCCGCGGCCCCGCTCGAGCACGACGTCAGCGTCGGCGCCCACGTCGCCGACCGCGTCGGGCGGGCCGTCGTCGACCGCCTCGTCGAGCCCCTGCTCGGCGGCGTCTACGCCGGGCACGCCGACCGCCTGTCGCTGCGGGCCACCGTCCCCGCGCTGTGGCGGCGCGCCGCGGCCGGCGGCCCCCTGATGGCCGGGGTCCGCGAGGCCGCCGCCGCCCGCCCCGCCGGCGCCGGGCCCGTCTTCGCCGGTGTCGCCGGGGGTGTGGCCCGCCTGCCCGAGGCGCTGGCGGCCGCCGTCACCGCCCGCGGCGGTGAGGTCCGCACGAGCACCCCCGTGACCGGCCTGGAGCGCGACGGCCGCGACGGGACCGGCGGCTGGCGGGTGCGCACCCCCGCCGGGACGCTCGCCGCCGACGCCGTGGTGGTGGCGCTCCCGGCGCCCGCCGCGGCGCGGCTGCTGCGCGGGCCCGTGCCCGCGGCCGCCGCCGAGCTCGCCGCCGTGGAGACGGCCAGCGTGGTCATCGCGGCGCTGGCCGTGCCCGCCGGCCAGCTGGCCGGCCTGAGCGGCTCCGGGGTCCTCGTGCCGCCCGCGGTGGGCGCGGCCGCCGGGCTGCGGGTCAAGGCGCTGACCCTGTCGGCGTCCAAGTGGGCCTGGGTCGCGGCCCAGCGCGCGGGCGTCGCGGTCCTGCGCGTCTCGCTGGGCCGCGCCGGGGAGGACGAGGTCCTGCGCTGGGACGACGAGCGGGTGCTGGCCACCGCGGTCGCCGACGCGGGCGCCCTGCTGGGCCGCGAGCTGCGTCCCGTGGACGCCGCGGTGGCGCGCTGGACGGACGGGCTGCCGCAGTACGCCGTCGGGCACCTGGACCGGGTGGGGCGCCTGCGCGCGGCCGTCGCCGGCGCCGGGCGCCTCGCGCTGGCCGGGTCCGTCCTCGACGGGGTGGGCGTGCCCGCGTGCGCGGCCGCCGCCCGGGCGGCCGCCGACGCCGTGCTCACCGAGCTCGCCGAGCCCACCGGGCCCGTGGGGCCCGCCCGCGCGTGAGGCGTCTCACCCCCCGGCCCGCGGGAGCCGTCCGCCGGGCGCGGGGGAGAATGGCGCCATGACCGAGACCAGCCACGCCGCCCCCAGCGCCGAGGAGATCAACAACACCGTCCGCTACACGATGTGGTCGGTGTTCCGGGTGGAGCGCGCCCTCGGCGACGCCGACCGGCCCGCCCTCGTGGGCGAGGTGCAGGCCCTCCTGGACGAGCTGACCGGCAAGGGCCTCGTCGTGCGCGGCCTCTACGACGTCGCGGGCCTGCGCGCCGACGCCGACGTCATGGTCTGGTGGCACGCCGAGACGGTCGAGCTGGTCCAGGAGGCCTACCGCCGCCTGCGCGCCACCCGCCTGGGCGCCCACCTGGCGCCCGTGTGGTCCGTCGTGGGCCTGCACCGGCCCGCGGAGTTCAACCGCGGGCACGTGCCCGCCTTCATGGCCGGCGAGCGCGCCCGCGACTACGTGTGCGTGTACCCGTTCGTGCGCTCCTACGAGTGGTACCTGCTCGAGGACGCCGAGCGCCGCACGATGCTGCGCGACCACGGCCTGGCCGCCCGCCCCTACGAGGACGTGCGCGCCAACACCGTCTCCGCGTTCGCCCTCGGCGACTACGAGTGGGTCCTGGCCTTCGAGGCCGACGAGCTGCACCGCATCGTCGACCTCATGCGCGACCTGCGCGCCACCGAGGCGCGCCGGCACGTGCGCGAGGAGGTGCCCTTCTACACGGGCCCCAAGGTCGAGCTGGCCGACCTGGTCGCCTCCTTCCACTGACGCGCCGCGCCCGCGCGCGAGGGCCCCGCACCGTCCGGTGCGGGGCCCTCGTCGTCGGGTCCGGGTGCTGCTCAGCGCCGTCCGGAGCTGCTCAGATGCGCTCGGGGTCCGGGGTGTCGGCGCCCTCGAGCGGGTCGGTGGCCGGCAGGTGACCGGCGCCGCCCGCGTCGTCCGGGACCTCCTGCGTGAGGCGCTCGTCGAGCGTCTCGTTGTCCGGGTCGACGTCGTCGCGCATCAGCTCGCGCAGCGCGTGGCTGCTGGAGCGGTCGGTGTCGTACGTGTCGTCGTCCGAGTCGCCGATGAGGTCGTCGGTGCGCAGGGCGCCCAGCTCGTCGCCGTCGTCGGGGCCCGCGTCGATCGAGGAGTCGCGGGCGCGCAGGTCCGGGTCGTCCAGCGGGTCGACGTCGGGCTCGGCGGGTTCGTGGGACTGCTCGCTCATGGCCCCCACCCTGCCGGGGGCGGTCCGCCCCCGCACGCCGGGCCCGCTCAGAACTCCTCGTGCAGCGCCGGGTCCTGCCCGCCCACCCGCTCGCCGCGCTCCAGCGCGTCGATCGCGGCGACCTCCGCGTCGTCCAGCGAGAACGAGAAGACGTCGAGGTTCTGCGCCAGGCGCTCGCGGCTGGAGGCCTTGGGGATGGTCACCACGCCGTGCTGGACGTCCCAGCGCAGCACGACCTGCGCGGGGCTGACGCCGTGCCGCTGCGCCGCGGCGCGCACCGGCTCCTCCTCCAGCAGCCCCTTGCCGGCGCCCAGCGGGGACCACGCCTGCGTGACGACCCCGCGGCGGGTGTTGTCGTCGAGGACGCCGCGCTGCTGCAGGCGCGGGTGGAACTCCACCTGGTTCACGGCCGGCACCGGCAGGCCCTCGGCGTGCAGGACGTCCAGGTGCTCGGGCAGGAAGTTGGAGACGCCCACGGCGCGGGTCAGCCCCTCCTCGCGCATCTCCACCATCGCCCGGTAGCTCTCGGCGAACAGGCCCAGGCGCGGCAGCGGCCAGTGCACGAGGTACAGGTCGACGTGGTCCAGGCCCAGGCGCTCCAGGCTGGCGCGCAGCGCGGTGCGGGTCGGGGCGTACCCCTGGTCCGCACCGCGCAGCTTGGTGGTGACGTACAGGTCCTCGCGGGGCAGGCCGGCGTCGGCGATGCCCTGCCCGACCCCCACCTCGTTCTCGTACTTCGCGGCCGTGTCGACGAGCCGGTAGCCGAGCTCGAGGGCCTGGGCGACGACGCGCCGGGCGGTCGCGTCGTCGGTGCGGGCCGTGCCGAGCCCCAGCTGGGGGATCGGCCGGCCGGTGGGCAGGTCCAGGACGGGGACGCTCACGCGCTCTCCTCGGGTCGGTGCGCCCGCGCCGGCCCGGGCACCGGACCCGCCGGTGGGCGGGTGCTCAGGCCGTGGGGCGCAGCGTCAGGCTGATGGAGTTGATGCAGTACCGCTGGTCGGTCGGCGTCGGGTACCCCTCGCCCTCGAAGACGTGGCCGAGGTGCGACCCGCAGGTCGCGCAGCGGACCTCCGTGCGGACCATGCCGAGGGAGCGGTCCTGGAGCAACTCGACGGCGTCGCTGTCCTTGGGGTCGAAGAAGGACGGCCACCCGCAGTGGGAGGCGAACTTCTCGGAGCTGGTGAACAGCTCGGCCCCGCAGGCGCGGCAGGCGTAGACGCCCTCGGTGGTGGTGTCCTCGTACTCGCCGGTGAAGGGGCGCTCGGTGCCGGCCTGGCGCAGGACGGCGTACTCCTGCGGGCTCAGCTGCTCGCGCCACTCGGCGTCGGTCTTGGTCACGGCGTAGCGGCCGGTGGTCTCGGAGCTCGTCATGACCGTTCCAACCGGCGCGCGCGGGGCGGTGTTCCGGGGCGGTCCGGGCGGCCCGGGGTGGGCGGGGAGCCCGCCCGGGCGCTCAGCCGAGGCGGGTGGTGCCCGCGTACACGTGCAGGACGGGCACGCCCAGCTCGTCGCGGGCGCGCGAGGCCCAGTCGGTGTGGAAGGTGTCCTCCACGGCGTGCGGGCGGGTGACGACGACCAGCTCGCGGGCGTCGGGCTCGTCGCGCAGCGCCTCGCGCACCGCGGGCATCGGGTCGTCGCCCGTGGTGCGCCCGTCGGCGTCCAGGCCCTCCGCGCGCAGGGCCGCCAGGGTGGCCGCCAGGGCGGCCTCGGCCTCGGCGCGCGCCCGCTCGGGGTCGGTGCGCCCGCCCTCGCGCAGGGCGCCGAGGGCCTCGCGCAGCTCGCCCAGGCTCAGGTGGTCCAGCAGGCCGGCCAGGACGCTGCGGCGGGTGTCGGCCGGGACGAGGACGACGTGGCGCACGGCCTCCCCGGCGTGCAGCTGCGCGACGTTGCGGGCGTCGACGTCGCCGAAGGCCTCCTCGGTGAGCACCACGAGGGTCCACGGCGAGGACGCCCCGGGGGACGACGCCCCGGAGGACGGCTCCGCGGCGGGGCCGCCGGGCGGCGCGACCGGCTCGCGGGCGGCGTCGGGGGAGGGGGGCGGGACGGGCGTGGACGGCACCCCCGCGACGCTACCGGGGGCGCCGTCGCCGCGGCGCGGGGCCTGCGGCAGGATCACGACGTGGACCGGGACGACGCGGACGACGGCACGCGCGAGCGCGGGCACGGCCGCGCGGGCACGGCCCGCCGGGTGCGGGTCCCGGGCGGCCCGGCGCTGCCGCTGGCCGCGCTCCTGGGCGCGGCGGGCACCGCGCACCTGCTGCGGCCGGCTCCCTTCGACGCGGTCGTCCCCCGCTCGCTGCCCGGCGCTCCGCGCGCGTGGACGCTGGTCTCCGGCGTCGCGGAGCTGCTCCTGGCCGCGGGGCTGGCCGTGCCGCGCACGCGCCCGGCCGCCGCCCGCGCGAGCGCCGGGCTGCTGCTGGCCGTCTGGCCCGCCAACGGCCGGATGGCGCTGGACGCCTGGCGGGGGCGCGGCCGCGGGCCCGCCGCCCGGGCGCGCTGCGCGCTGACCCTGGCCCGGCTGCCGCTGCAGGTGCCGCTCGTGCGGGCGGCGTGGCGGGCGGCCTCGCAGGAGGAGACCGCGTGAGGGCCCCGCGCGGCGCGGTCGTCGGCGCCGTCTCCACCGCGGCGCTCGCGCTCGGCGCCGCCGCGGCCACCGGGGTGGCGGCCGCCTTCGCCCGCGCCGTGGTCACCCCGACCCGCCACAAGCCCGACGACCTGGAGGTCCTGCAGGTCGGGCCGCGCCGCGTCGTGCTGACCGTCACCCCGGACACCGTCGTGCCCGGCCGGTACGGGGTGTGGACGGAGGCCGGGCGGGGCCACTTCCGCGTCGGGGACGTGCTGTCGGTGACCGCCGAGCGCGTCACCCGCGAGCTGCTGGGCGTCGACGCCGGCCGGGTGGTGCCCGGCCCGGCCCGCTGGAACCAGTACTTCTTCGCCGGCGCCCCGGCGGGCGCGCTGGGCCTGCCGCACGAGGACCTGCGGGTGCCCTCCGAGGTCGGGGACCTGCCGTGCTGGTTCGTCCCGGCCGGCGGCGACGGGGACGGCGACGGGGACGGCGACGGGGACGGCGACGGGAGCGGCGACGCTGGCGCGCTGCCGCCGGGCACCTGGGCGCTGCTCGTCCACGGCCGCGGCGCCACCCGCGAGGAGGCGCTGCGCGCGCTGCCGGTCCTGCACCGCCTGGGCCTGCCGTGCCTGGTGCCCGCCTACCGCAACGACGCCGACGGCCCCTCGTCCCCGGCCCGGCGCTACGGCCTGGGCGACACCGAGTGGCAGGACGTGGAGGCCGTGGCCCGGTACGCGCTGGACGCCGGCGCGCGCCGCCTCGTGGTGGTCGGCTGGTCGATGGGCGGGGCGATCCTGCTGCAGTTCGCGGCGCGCTCGCCGCTGGCCGAGCGGGTGGCCGCCCTCGTCCTCGACGGTCCCGTCGTCGACTGGTACGACGTCCTGGACCACCAGGCCCGCCGCTACGGGGTGCCGGTGCAGCTGGGCCGCTACGGGCTGCGGCTGCTGGCGCACCCGCTGGGCCGGCGCCTGGTCGGCGTCGACGGGCCGGTGGACCTGCGCCTCATGGACTGGGTGCGCCGCGCCGAGGAGCTCGTCCTGCCCGTGCTGCTGCTGCACAGCGACGACGACGACTACGTGCCCTCCGGGCCCTCGCAGCGCCTGGCCGCGGCCCGCCCGGACCTGGTGACGTACGTGCCGAGCGAGCGCGCCCGCCACACCAAGGAGTGGAACGTGGACCCCGAGCGCTGGGAGGCCGCCGTCGAGGGGTTCCTGCGCGAGCACCTGGGCGACGACCCCGGTCCCGGCGCCGGCCCCGGCCCGGGGGGCGGGGCGTGAGCGCCGCGCGGGCGTTCTGGACCACCGGCCCGGGCGCGGGGGAGCTGCGCGAGGAGGAGCTGCGGCCCGTCGGCGTCGGGGACGTGGAGGTCACGGCCCTGTTCTCCGCCGTCAGCCGCGGCACCGAGGCCCTCGTGATGCGCGGCGGGGTGCCGCCCAGCCAGCACGACGCGATGCGGGCGCCCTTCCAGGCCGGGGAGTTCCCCTTCCCCGTCAAGTACGGCTACCTGTCGGTGGGCACCGTCACCACGGCCGGCGGCCGGGTGCCGGAGCTGCTGGGCCGCACCGTCTTCTGCCTGCACCCGCACCAGGACCGCTACGTCGTGCCCGCCGGCGCGGTCCTCGCCGTGCCCGCCGGCGTCCCGGCCGGGCGGGCGGTGCTGGCCGGGATGCTGGAGACGGCCGTCAACGGCCTGTGGGACGCGCAGGTCGCCGCCGGGGACCGGGTCAGCGTCGTGGGCGCCGGCGTCCTGGGCCTCGTGGTCGCGCGGCTGGCCGCGCAGGTGCCCGGCACCGACGTGGAGGCCGTCGACGTGGCGCCCGGGCGGGACGCCGTGGCGCGGCGGATGGGCGTGGAGCTCGTCGCGCCGGACGACGCCCGCCGCGAGCGCGACGTCGTCCTGCACACCAGCGGCACCGGCGCGGGGCTGTCCACGGGCCTGTCGCTGCTGGGCGACGAGGGCGTGCTGACCGAGCTCAGCTGGTACGGCGACCGGCCCGTCGAGGTGCGCCTGGGGGAGGGCTTCCACTCCCGGCGCCTGACGGTGCGGGCCAGCCAGGTCGGGCGCGTCCCGCCGGCGCGCGCCCCCCGCTGGACGACCCGCCGGCGCCTCGCGCTGGCGCTGGACCTGCTGCGCGACGAGGCGTTCGACGCCCTCGTCAGCGGGGAGAGCGCCTTCGAGGACCTGCCGCGGGATCTGCCGCGCGTGGCCGGGCCCGGCTCGCACGCCCTGTGCCACCGCGTGCGCTACGCCGCCGGCCGGCACCCCGCCGGCTGACACCCCGCCCGCCGACCCCGCCCGCCGACCCCGCCGGTCCCCGACCCCGACCTCCGGAGCCGCCCGTGTACTCCCTCACCGTCCGCGACCGCGTCATGGTCGCCCACAGCCTGCCCGGGGAGGTGTTCGGGCCCGCGCAGGCGCTGCACGGGGCCACGTTCGTCGTCGAGGCCACCTTCCGCCGCCGGGAGCTGGACCCCGACGGCCTCGTGGTGGACATCGGCGCGGCCGCGGCGGCGCTGGCGGCGGCGCTGGGGCGCATCGGCTACCGCAACCTCGACGAGGTCGAGGAGTTCCGCGGCCGCACCACCACGACGGAGTTCCTGTGCGGGTGGCTGGCCGACCGCCTGGCCGACGCCGTCGCGGCCGGCGACCTGGGCCCGCACGCCGCCGGGCTGGACTCCCTGCACGTGCTGCTGCGCGAGTCCGACGTGGCGTGGGGCGCCTACGAGCGGTCCCTGTGAGCGCTGGCGCGCCCGCCGCGCAGGTCCGCTCCGGTGCCCCGGACCGGGTCCCGTTCCTGGTGCCGGCCGGGCTGGACGCGCCGAGCGGCGGCAACCGCTACGACCAGCGCCTCCTGGCGGGCCTGCCCGGGCTGCGGGCCGTCACCGCGGCCGGGCCCGACCCGGCGGCGGCCCTCGACGACGCCCTGGGCGCGGTGCCCGCCGGGTCCCCGGTCCTGCTCGACGGCCTGGTGGCCACCGCCCACCCCGACGTCCTGGCCGCGCACGCGCCGCGGGTGCGCGCGGTGCTGCTGGTGCACCTGCTGCGCGCCGACGACGACCCGCCCGCCGCGCCGCTGGCCGACGAGCGGCGCTCGCTGGCCGCCGCGACCGCCGTCGTCGCCACGAGCGCGTGGTCGGCGCGCCGGCTGCGCGACCTCGGTGTCGCCGGGGACCGCCTCGTCCTGGCCGAGCCGGGCACCGCGCCCGCGCGGGCGTCGGCCGCGCTGGGCGCGCACCGGCTGCTGAGCGTGGGCACCGTGTGCGAGCGCAAGGGGCAGGCCGTGGCCGTCGAGGCCGTCCAGCGGCTGGGCGCGCCGTGGACGCTGGCGATGGCCGGCGGGACCGGGCCCGGCGGCAGGGCCGTCGAGGCGGCGGTGCGCGCCGCCGGCACCGGTGCCCGCGCCGCCCTGCTGGGGCCGCTGGACGCCGGGGCGCTGGCGGCGCGCTGGGACCGTACCGACCTGCACGTCCTGCTGTCCTCGCGCGAGCCGTACGGCATGGCGGTCGCCGAAGCCCTGGCCCGCGGCGTCCCCTCGCTCGTCAGCGGTGCCGGCGAGCTGCCGGACCTCGTGGGCGACGCCGGTCTGGTCGTCGAGCGCTCGGCGGACGCCGTGGCCGCCGCGCTGGAGCGGTGGGCCGACGACGCGGCGCTGCGCCGGGACCTGCGGGCCGCCGCCCGCCGGCGCGCCGGGTCGCTGCCGACGTGGGAGGGGACCGCGGCCGCGGTCCGCGGCGCGCTGGAGCTGGCGCGCGACGCGCCCCGAGCGGGAGGAGCGGCCGGTGGCTGAGCAGCACGGGGAGCGCGAGCTGGAGCGCTTCGACGCCGACTGGCTGGCGCTGCGCGAGCCCGTGGACCACGCCAGCCGCTCCGAGCGGCTGGAGGAGCTGCTGCTGCGGCACCTGCCGGCCCCGGGCGCCCCCTTGCGCGTGGTGGACCTGGGGGCGGGCGCGGGCTCGACGCTGCGGCACCTGGCGCCGCGGCTGGCCGCGGCCGGGCACGCGCGGCAGGAGTGGACGCTCGCCGACCACGACGAGGCCCTCCTGCGGCGGGCGCTGGCCGGGCCGCGCCCGGACGGGACGACGCCGGACGGGCAGCGGGTGCGGGTGGACGCGGTCGCGGCCCGCCTGGACCTGGGGGACGCCGACGCCCTGGCCGCCGTCCTGCGCCCGGCCGGCCGGCCCGCCGACGTCGTCGTGGCCTCCGCGCTGCTCGACGTGCTGACGCCCGCCGCGGCCGCCGTGCTCACCGGCGCGCTCGGCGCCCTGGACCCCCGCCCGCCGGTCCTGCTGGCGCTCACCGTGACCGGCAGCGCCCGGCTCGACCCGCCGGCCGACGGGGACGACGCGGTCGCCGCGGCCTTCGACGCGGACCAGCGCCGGCACGGCCTGGGCCCGGACGCGACCGGCCACGTGGCGGGGCTGCTGGCCGCCGGCGGCTGGCGGGTGCACCGCGAGCCGTCGCCGTGGCGGCTGGGCCCGGCGACCCGGCCGCTGCTGGAGGCCTGGCTGGACGGCTGGCTGGCGCCGGCGCGCGCGGGCGGCGCGGGACCGGACGGGGACCGCGACTGGGACGACTGGCGCGGGAGCCGCCTGGCCGACCCCGGGCTGCGCGCCCGGGTGGGGCACGAGGACCTCCTCGCGCTGCCCGCGCGACCGCCCGCCTGACGCGCGCGGCCGACCGGCGCGCCACCAGCAGAGAGCGCTCTCACCGGATCGGCCGAGCGCGCCGCCGGGGGCGTTGTGGAGCCCCGCCGGTCCGCCCTACGCTCCCGGACCGTGCAGACCGCGCGCACCCGGCAGCCCGCCCGCGACCCGGCCGTCGTGCGGGTCGCCCCGCCCGGGCCCACCGGGCCGCTCGGCCCGCCCGCGCTGCCCGGGGAGGCCGTGCAGGAGGCGCGCGCCGTGGCCGGGCAGCTGCTGGCCGGCGACCCGGCCCGCCTGAGCCACACCCGCGGGGTCGCCGCCACCGCCAGCGTGGTGGCCCGCGTGCTGCCGCCCGCCGAGCGCCCCGTCCTCGTCGCCGCGGCCTGGCTGCACGACGTCGGCTACGCGCCCGAGCTCGTCCGCCACGGCTACCACCCGCTGGACGGCGCGCGCTGGCTGGCCGACCGCGGCTGGGACGCCCGCGTCGTGGGCCTGGTCGCCCACCACTCCGGCGCCCGCTTCGTCGCCGCCCACCTGCGCCTGGCGCGGGAGCTGGCCGACCTCGGCGTCCCCGGCTCGGCGACCGGCCCGCTCGCGGACGCCCTCGCCTACGCCGACCAGCGCACCGGCCGCCTCGGCGAGCCCGTCGACCTGGACGCGCGCTTCGCGGAGGTGCACCGGCGGCAGGGCCCGGGCAGCGCCACGGTGCGCGTGAGCGGTGTGCGCGAGCCCGCCCTGCGCGCGGCGGTGCGGCGCACCGAGGAGCGCCTGGCCCGCGCCCCCTGGCCGGTCCCCGGCGCCTGATCCGGGTCCCGCGCGGACCGGTGATCCGGGTCCCGCGCGGACCGGGCGTCAGGCGCGCAGGTCGAGCTCCCAGCACACGTCCTCGCCGAGGACGTGCCGGTGCGCCGGCGGGCGGCGGCACGCGCTCAGCGGTTCCACGTCCGGCAGGGACAGCCCCCGCCGGCCGCCGCGCCCGATGACCAGCGGCGCGATCGTCAGGAACAGGCGGTCGACGACCCCGGCGTCCACCCACTGCGAGACCGTGCGCCCGCCGCCCTCCACGAGGACGCGGCGCAGGCCGTGCTCGCGCAGCACCGCCAGCACCTCGGCCGGGCCGGAGCCGACGTCGAGGACGACGACCTGCGCGCCGGGGGAGTCCACGGGGCACTGGGTGAACCACAGGGTGGACGGGTCGCGCAGCAGGGCGCGCTCGCGCAGCCGGCCCGCGGGGTCGAGGACGACGCGGCGCGGGTCCGGGCCGGGCACGGCTCGCACCGTCAGGCGCGGGTCGTCGTGGTGCACGGTGCCCGGGCCCACCACCACGGCGTCCACGAGGGCGCGCAGCCGGTGCAGGTGCTCGTGGTCGGCCTCGCCCGTCACCGGCACCGAGTCCCCGCCGGCCGTGGCGATGCAGCCGTCCAGGCTCTGTCCCAGCTGCGCGACGACGCCGGTGCGCCCGGCGGCCAGCAGGCGCGCGTAGCGGTGCACCAGCGGGTCGGTGGCGTGCCGGGCCAGCGCGGCCGCCACCACGGCCGGGTCCTCCTCGCGGGCCAGGCGCAGCAGCAGCGGCCACGCGCCGGCGCCGTCCACCGGCGCGGGGGACGGCGGGGGCGCGGGGTGCGGGGGGCGGACCGGGACGGTGGTGCCCGTCCCGGTGCTCACGACACTCCCGGCAGGCGGTGACCCATCCGGTCGCGCTTGGTGCGCAGGTAGCGCACGTTGTCCAGGGTCTGGGCCACCGGCAGGTCGCGCCGGCGCAGGACGGGCACGCCGTGCGCGCGCAGCGCCTCCACCTTGACCGGGTTGTGCGTCATGAGCTCCACGTCGTGCACGCCCAGGTCGGCGAGCACGGCCGCGGCGCCGGTGTAGTCGCGCGAGTCCACGGGGTGCCCGAGGTCGAGGTTGGCCTCGACGGTGTCGCGGCCGCGCTCCTGCAGCGCGTAGGCGGCGATCTTCTCGGCCAGGCCGATGCCGCGGCCCTCCTGCCCGCGCAGGTAGACGACCACGCCGCGGCCCTCCGCGGTGATCGCCTCCAGCGCCGCCTGCAGCTGCGGGCCGCAGTCGCAGCGCAGCGACCCCAGCGCGTCCCCGGTCAGGCACTCCGAGTGCAGGCGCACGAGCACGTCGCGGCCGTCGCCGAGGTCACCGGTGACGAGCGCGAGGTGCTCCACGCCGTCGGCCTGGCGGTAGGCCACCGCGCGGAAGGTGCCGTGGGCCGTGGGCAGCCGCGTCTCGGCCACCCGGACGACGGGCAGGGCCGGGTGCTGCGGTGCCAGGGCCACGTCGCTGGACTCCTGGATGTCGGTCACGTGCGTTCTTCTCCTCGCGGGACGGGTCCGGATGCACCCGCCGCTGCGCAGGACGGGGACCGGGACGGGCGGGGCCGCCGGGCGGCGGCCGCGCGGGTGGCGGCGTGGGTGGCGGCTCAGGCGGCCAGGGCCACCCGGACCTGGCGCTTGACGCGGGCGAGCATCCCCGTCATGCCGCGCATGCGCAGCGGGCTGACGGCCCTCTCCAGGCCCAGGCGCGAGCACACGTCGGCCGGCAGCTCGAGGACCTCGGCGGCCGGCAGGCCCTCCAGGCCCTCGCGCAGCACCCCGGCGAACCCGCGGGTGGTGGGCGCCTCCGGCGGCGCGGACACGTGCAGGTGGGCGCGGCCCTCGCGGTCCACCTCCACGGAGATGAAGACGGGCGACTGGCACTCGTCGACGCGCTCCATGAGCTCCGGGTGCCCCTGCAGGTGCGCCGGCAGCTCCGGCAGCCCCTGGCTGAACTCCAGCAGCAGCTGCAGGCGCTCGCGCTCGGGCAGCGCCTGGAAGTCCTCGACGATGTCGGCCAGGGCGGGCGGCAGGCCCGCCGTGAGGCCGAAGGGGTCCTCGCTCACCGCGCCCGCACCTCGCCCTTCTCCGGGCCCTGGACGATCGGCACCCGCACGGAGTTGCCCCACTCGGTCCACGAGCCGTCGTAGTTGCGCACCTTCTCGAAGCCCAGCAGGTGCGTGAGCACGAACCAGGTGTGGCTGGAGCGCTCGCCGATGCGGCAGTAGGCGATGACGTCGTCGCCGGGCGCCAGGCCCTTCTCCCGCTGGTAGACCTCCTCCAGCTCCGCGCGCGGCTTGAAGGTGCCGTCCTCGGCGGCCGCGCGCGCCCACGGCACGCTGTCCGCGCCGGGGATGTGCCCGCCGCGCACGGTGCCCTCCTCCGGGTAGTCGGGCATGTGGGTGCGCTCACCGGTGTACTCCTGCGGGGAGCGCACGTCGACCATCCGCCCGCCCAGGTGCGCGAGGACGTCCTCCTTGAACGCGCGCACGGCGGTGTCGGAGCGCTCCACGACCGGGTACTCCGCGGGGGTGGGCTCAGGGGCCTCCGTCGTCATCGCGCGGCCCTCGGCGACCCACTTGGCGCGCCCGCCGTCCAGCAGCCGCACGTCGGGGTGGCCGAACAGGGTGAACACCCACAGCGCGTACGCGGCCCACCAGTTGTTCTTGTCGCCGTAGATCACGACGGTGTCGTCGCGGGAGATCCCCTTGCGGCGCATCAGCGCCGCGAAGGCCTCGCCGTCGACGTAGTCGCGCGTCACGGGGTCGTTGAGCTCGGTGTGCCAGTCCACCTTGACCGACCCGGGGACGTGGCCGGTGTCCCACAGCAGCACGTCCTCGTCGCTCTCGACGACCACCAGGCCCTCCGCGCCCAGGTGCTCGGCCAGCCAGGCCGTCGTGACGAGCTTCTCCGGGTGCGCGTACTCGGCCAGCTTCGGGTCGCTGTCGTGGGGCAGGGGCACGGTTCCTCCAGCTCTCCGCCGGGCGGCGGGGTGCGTCGCGGGTCCTCGGGTCCTGGGCTCGCGGGTGCTCGCGGACTCGTCCAGCGGCAACGCCGCGGGCGCGCCGGACGTTCCCGCGGCGATCCTGCCAGAGGGGGGTGCGCGGCCCGGGGCCCGCGCCGGGCCCCTCACCCGCTCGGACGGGCGCGTCCGCCCGTCCTCACTACGCTGGCGCGGTGAGCAGCCCGGAGCAGCAGGAGCAGCACCAGACCCGCCCGGCCCTGGTGGAGCGCTCCCCGCGGGTGCCCCCCGGGCAGCTGGTCGCCGAGCTGGTGCCGCCGCCGCGCTTCGCCGACGTGCGCTTCTCCACCTACGTGCCCGCGCCCGACCAGCCCAGCCAGACCGAGGCCGTGCAGCGGATGAGCGTCTTCGGCGAGCGCGTCGCGGGCGGGTCCGGCTCCGGGGGCGGCGGGCTGGCGGGGCTGTTCCGCCGCAAGCGCACCGACGAGCGCGCCCCCGGCACCTACCTGGACGGCGGGTTCGGCGTCGGCAAGACCCACCTGCTGGCCTCGCTGTACCACCAGGTCGTCACCGACGGCGGGCGCTCGGCGGCCTACGGCACCTTCGTGGAGTACACCAACCTCGTCGGCGCGCTGGGGTTCCTGCCGGCCGTGGAGGCGCTGGCCCACCACGACCTCGTCTGCATCGACGAGTTCGAGCTCGACGACCCCGGCGACACCGTCCTCATGTCCCGGCTCATGCGCGAGCTGGTCGACCGCGACGTGAAGCTGGCCGCCACCTCCAACACGCTGCCCGGCTCGCTGGGCGAGGGCCGCTTCGCCGCGCAGGACTTCCAGCGCGAGATCCAGGCCCTGGCCGGGCGCTTCGACGTCGTGCGCGTCGACGGGGAGGACTACCGCCACCGCGGCTCGCCGTCGGCGCCGCGGCCGCTGGAGGACGCCGACGTGGAGCGCGTGGCGGCCGGGCGCGAGGGCGCCACCCTCGACGACTTCGACGCGCTGCTGGCCCACCTGGCCGACGTCCACCCCAGCCGGTACGGGGCGATGGTCGACGGCACGGGCACCGTGTGCCTGCGCGGGGTGCGCACCGTCTCCGACCAGATGGTGGGGCTGCGCCTGGTGGTCCTCGCCGACCGGCTCTACGACCGGGAGGTGCCCGTGGCCGCCTCCGGAGTGCCGTTCGACCAGGTGTTCACCGACGAGCTGCTCCAGGGCGGCTACCGCAAGAAGTACCTGCGCGCGGTCTCCCGCCTGTCGGCGCTGGCCCGCGAGGGCGCGGCGCTGGCCTGAGCGCGCGCGTCCACCGCCGAGCCCGTCAGTCCCACTCGGTGGGCAGGGCGGGGTCGCGGTGGTGGGCCAGCAGCCGCTCCAGCTCCGCGCGCACCACCCGCGCGCCGGACAGCTCCGGCAGCTCCTCCAGGCCGAACCAGCCGACCTCCAGGGTCTCCAGGTCCTGCGGCGGCACCGGCTCGCCCACCACCCGCCCGAGGAAGAACAGGTGGAAGACCGCCACCGGCAGCGGCGGCTGCTTGCCGCGCACGTCGCGCTCCCACACGGCCACGAGCTTGACCGGCTCGACGGGGTAGCCGGTCTCCTCGAGCGCCTCGCGCGCGGCGGCCTCACCGGGCCGGTCGCCCGGGTCCACCCACCCGCCGGGCAGCGACCACCGCCCGTCGCTGCGCTCGCGCAGCAGCAGGAACCGCTCGGCGGCGTCCAGCACACCCACCCGCACGTCGACCTTGGGCGTCGCGTACCCGGTGTCCCCGCCCAGGTCGGTGCGCAGGGCGTCCTCGTCGGCCCCCGACACCGCGGCCAGCAGCTGCACCGAGACGTCCTGCAGCTGCCGGTAGCGGGCGGTGTCGTAGTCGCGGGCCGGGTCGCCCACGGAGTAGGCCAGCCCGTCCTGGGCCAGCGCCGCGATCCGCACCGCGGCCCGGCGCACGGCCTCCGCCGGCGCGAGCGCCCCGCCCGGTCCCGCCCCGCCCGGTCCCGCGCCGTCCGCGCTCACGCGACGCGGACCACGGCGACGCCCTCACCGGTCAGCCGCACGCCCTCGCCGAGCAGCTCCGGCGCGGGGGAGGCCGGGTGGGCGGCCACGACCTGCACGGGCGCCCCGCCCACGGGCACGTCGGCCCCGCCGCCGAGGGCGACGACGACGCGGAAGGAGCCGCGGTGCAGCACGAGCGCGTTGCCGACCACGTCCACGCGCACCGCCCGCAGGTCGTCGTCGCGCAGGTCCGGCTCGTTGCGTCGCAGCGCGATCAGCCGCCGGTACCAGTCGAGCACGCGGGCGTGGGACTCCTCGCCGACCTCGTCCCAGCGCAGCACCGAGCGCTCGCGGGTGGCCGGGTCCTGCGGGTCGGGCACGTCCTCGGCGTCCCAGCCGTGGTCGCCGAACTCCGAGCGGCGGCCCTCGCTGACGGCGCGGCCGAGCTCGGGATCGGGGAAGGAGGTGAAGAACTGCCACGGCGTGGAGGCGTTCCACTCCTCGCCCATGAACAGCATGGGGGTGAACGGCCCCAGCAGGTACAGGGCGGCGCCGGCGGCCAGCCGCGCCTCGCTGAGCAGGTGCCCGATCCGCTCACCGGTGGCGCGGTTGCCGACCTGGTCGTGGGTCTGCACGTACCCCAGGAACGCCCCGCCGCGCACGGCGTCGCGGTCCACGGCCTTCCCCCACACCTCGCCGCGGAACGTGGAGAACCGCCCGGCGTGGAAGAACGCCTCCTCGAACGTGGTCTTCAGCACCTCGGGGGAGCCGAAGTCGCCGTAGTAGCCCTGCCGCTCACCGGTCAGCCAGGCGTGCAGGGCGTGGTGGACGTCGTCGTCCCACTGGGCCGTCATCCCGAACCCGCCCCGCTCGGTCGGGGTGACCATGACGGCGTCGTTGAGGTCGCTCTCGGCGACCAGCGACAGCGGCCGGCCCAGCTCGCGCGAGAGGGCGGCCGTCTCGTCGGCCAGCTGCGCCAGCACGTGCACGTCGGAGTCGTCGACGAGGGCGTGCACGGCGTCCAGGCGCAGCGCGTCGACGTGGAAGTCGCGGAACCAGCGCAGCGCGTTGTCGACGATCCAGCGGCGCACCTCCACCGAGCCGGTGTCGTCGAGGTTCACCGCTGCGCCCCACGGCGTCTCGTGCTTGTCGGTGAAGTAGGGACCGAACTCGGCCAGGTAGTTCCCGCTGGGGCCCAGGTGGTTGTAGACGCAGTCGAGGGCGACCGCGAGGCCGCGCGCGTGGCAGGCGTCGACGAACGCCGCGAACGCCTCCGGACCGCCGTAGGCGTGGTGCACGGCGTACGGGGCGACGCCGTCGTAGCCCCAGTTGTGCTCCCCGTCCCAGGAGGACACCGGCAGCACCTCGACGACGTCGACGCCGAGGTCGACGAGGTGGTCGAGCTTCGCCGCCGCCGCGGCGAACGTGCCCTCGGGGGTGAACGTGCCGACGTGCAGCTCGTAGAACACCGCGCCGCGCGCGTCGCGGCCGGCCCAGCCGCCGTCGCTCCAGCGGAACGTCGCCGGGTCGACCACGGCGCTGGCCCCGTGCACCCCGTCCGGCTGCCACCCGCTGCGCGGGTCGGGCCGCTCGTCCCCGCCGTCGAGGCGGAACGCGTAGCGCGTGCCGTGACCGGCGCCGTCCACCTGCGCGGTCCACCAGCCCTCGCGCGGCGACCCGCTGCGCTCCATCGCGACCGACCCGCCGTCCACGACGACGTCCACCTGCTGCGCCTGCGGCGCCCACACCCCGAACTGCATGCCCCCACCCTGGCCCATGCGACGACTCCTGGCGCGTCCACCACCCCTCCCGCGGCGGGGAGGGTGGGGAACGCGCCAGGAGTCGGACGGTGGCGGGTCAGTCCGCCCGGACGAGGAGCGCGACGGGCAGCGCGCTGAGCACGTCGGCGACGCGGACGGTCCCGCCGTCCACGCGCGCGCCCGTGAAGGCGTCGACCCAGGAACCCGCGGGCAGCGCGAGGGTGTGCTCGCCCCACCCGCCCAGGCGCTCCAGCGCCACCGGCAGCCGGGTCGCCACCGCCACGGCGGCCGGCGCGCCGACGGGACCGCGCGCGAAGGCCACGGCGTTGCCGGAGGACGTCGGCACGGGGGAGTAGTCGGCGCCCTCCCCGACGAAGTGCTCCGCGTGCTCGCGCCGCACCCGCAGGGTGCGCGAGACCACCAGCAGCTTCTCGTCGTGCAGGTCGCGCGGGGCACCGCCCTCGTCGAGGGCGGCCAGGCGCCGCTCGCGCTCGGCGTAGTCCACCGGCCGGCGGTTGTCCGGGTCCACCAGGGACAGGTCGACCAGCTCGGTGCCCTGGTAGACGTCCGGCACGCCCGGCATGGCCAGCTGCACGAACTTCTGCCCCAGCACGGCCGTGCGCGCCGCGTCCGCGGTGAGCTCGACGAACTCCCGCACGGCCGCCAGGACCGCCTCGTCGCCCAGCACCCCGGTGGCGAAGCGCTCGACCGCCGCCTCGTACACCTCGTCCGGCGCCGTCCAGGTGGTGTGGTCCTTGGCCTCGCGGGTCGCCTTCTGCAGGTAGCCCAGCAGCCGCTCGGCGCTGATCGGCCCCTCGCCCCACGTGCCGAAGAGCGTCTGCCACACCAGCAGCTCGGTGCGCGCGTCCAGCTCGGCGGCGCGGTGCTCGACGGCCAGCTCGCGCCAGCGCGCCAGGGCCGCGCCCCACTCCTCGGTGCGCTCGGACAGCACCGACAGCCGGGCCCGCACGTCCTCGCTGCGCTTGGTGTCGTGCGTGGACAGCGTCGTCATGGCCGCCGGCCAGTCCCGCGCCAGCACGGTGCAGAAGGAGTGGAACTCCTCCGGCGCGGTGCCGAAGCGCGTCGGGTCACCGCCCACCTCGTTGAGCGAGGACAGGCGGAACCAGCGGTAGAAGGCGGTGTCCTCGATGCCCTTGGCCATCACCGGGCCGCAGGTCTGCTGGAAGCGCACGACGAACTCGGCCACCCGCCGGTCCTCGGGGCTGCCGGCCCGGCCCAGGGCCAGGTCGACGACCACCCCCAGGGTGTCGTGCCGCTCCTCGGGCAGGTGCGCGCGCGCGTGCTCGGCGGCGCCCTCCACGACGCGCACGGCCTCCTCGGGCGCCTGCTCGCCGGGCACCACGTAGGCGCGGTACTGGTGGAAGGCCACCAGCAGCTCCACGACGCACTCGTGCAGGCCGCGGCGGGTGTGGTCGCGCAGGTCGACGTCGTCGTGGCAGATGCCCGACAGCAGGTCGACCAGGCGGTGCACCTCGGCGTACAGGCCGTGCTCGACGACCTCGCGCTTGGCGTGGTCGACGACGGCCTGGAAGGTCCCGGTCTCCCCGGTGACCGCCACGTACTGCTCCGTCAGGGGCTCGGCGCCGGTCGGGTCGAGGAACAGCCCGCCCACGCGGTGCAGGGCGTCGTAGCCCGTGGTGCCGGCGCACGCCCAGTCCCGGGGCAGCGCCTCGTCGCCCTCGAGGATCTTCTCCACGACGACCCACGCGCTGCCGTCGCCGGTGGCGCCCGCGGTGGCCTCCGCCAGCCACCGCAGGTAGCCGCGGGGGTCGGCCAGGCCGTCCGGGTGGTCGATGCGCAGGCCCTGCAGGTCCCCGCGGCCCACCAGCTCCAGCAGGAGGGCGTGGGAGGCGTCGAAGACCTCGCGGTCCTCCACGCGGATCGCCGCGAGGGTGTCGACGTCGAAGAAGCGCCGGTAGTTCAGCTCCTCGTCGGCCACCCGCCAGTGCGCCAGCCGGTACCACTGCCGGTCCACCAGCTGCGCCAGCGGCAGGTCCTCGGTGCCCGGGCGCACGGGGAAGACGTGGTCGTAGTAGCGCAGCACCCGCTCGCGGGCACCGCCGACCTCGGCCTCGTCCAGGGACAGCTCCCCGGCGGCCAGGACCTGCCCGATCCGCTGCCCGAGGACGGCCATGAGGATCGCCCGGTCCGGCACGGACCAGTCGACGTCGAACCAGCGCGCGAACGGCGAGCGCGGGCCCTCCTTGAGCACCGACCACAGCTGGGCGTTGTCGGAGGCCGGGGTCGGCACCGCCATGTGGTTGGGCACGACGTCGGCCACGGCCGCCAGGCCCTGCTCGCGCAGGGCGGCGGCCAGCCGGTCGAAGCCCTCGCGGCCGCCCGCCTCGGGGTTCAGCCGCGCGTGGTCGACGACGTCGTAGCCGTGCGTGGAGCCCTTCGCGGGCGCCAGCACGGGCGACAGGTAGGCGTGCGAGGCGCCGAGGCGCCGCAGGTGCGCGGCCTGCGCGGCGGCGTCGTCGAAGGTGAAGGCCGGCTGCACCTGGAAGCGGTAGGTGCTCACCGGCACGACGGCCGGGCGGTAGCCGCCGGCCGGGCCGGCGCCGGTGGGGCGCTCGCTCACTTGGCGTCCCCCAGCGGCCCGCGGGCCAGGACGAGGATGGAGCGCCCCGCCACCGGCAGCGTGGTGCCGGGGGAGAACGCCGACTCCTCCGTGAAGATCGACACGACGCCCACCTGGTCGTCGGCGGTGTCCAGGCGCGGCAGCCAGCTGTCGCCGTACGCCTTCTCCGGCAGGGTGAACTCCACCGACTCGTGCCACGGGTTGTACATGATGAGGAACGAGTCGCCGACGATGCGCTCGCCGCGGCGGTCCGGCTCGGGGATGGCCTCGCCGTTGAGGAAGACCATGACGCAGCGGTTGGAGGCGTCGCCCCAGTCCGCGTCGGTCATCTCGGTGCCGTCGGAGCCGAACCACTCGATGTCGCCGACGTCGCTCTCGCCGCCGTGGCCGGCGTCGCCGGCGAAGAAGCGGCGGCGCTGGAAGACGGGCTCGGTGCGGCGCAGCTCCACCACGCGCCGGGTGAAGGCGAGCAGCTCGCGCTGCGGCTCGTCCAGGTCCCAGTCGACCCACGCCAGCTCGTTGTCCTGGCAGTAGACGTTGTTGTTGCCCTGCTGGGTGCGGCCCAGCTCGTCGCCGTGCAGGATCATCGGCACGCCCTGGCTCAGCAGCAGCGTCACCATGAGGTTGCGGTGCTGGCGGGCCCGCAGCGCGACGATCTCCGGGTCGTCGCTGGGTCCCTCCACGCCGCAGTTCCAGGAGCGGTTGTGGCTCTCGCCGTCCGCGCCGCCCTCGCCGTTGGCGTCGTTGTGCTTCTCGTTGTACGAGACGAGGTCGCGCATCGTGAAGCCGTCGTGGGCGGTGACGAAGTTGATGCTGGCGATGGGCTTGCGGCCGGAGTGCTCGTACAGGTCCGAGGACCCGCTGACGCGGCTGGCGAACTCGCCCAGCGTCTTGGGCTCACCGCGCCAGAAGTCGCGCACGGTGTCGCGGTAGCGCCCGTTCCACTCGGTCCACAGGGGCGGGAACCCGCCGACCTGGTAGCCGCCGTCGCCGACGTCCCACGGCTCGGCGATGAGCTTGACCTGGCTGACGACCGGGTCCTGCTGCACGAGGTCGAAGAAGGCGCTCAGGCGGTCGACCTCGTGGAACTGCCGGGCCAGCGTCGAGGCGAGGTCGAAGCGGAAGCCGTCGACGTGCATCTCGGTCACCCAGTACCGCAGCGAATCCATGATCAGCTGCAGGACGTGCGGGGAGCGCATCAGCAGGCTGTTGCCCGTGCCGGTGGTGTCGAAGTAGTGCTTCTCGTCCCCGTCGACCAGCCGGTAGTAGTTGGCGTTGTCGATGCCGCGGAAGCACAGCGTCGGGCCCATGTGGTTGCCCTCGGCGGTGTGGTTGTAGACGACGTCGAGGATGACCTCGATGTTCGCCTCGTGCAGCGCGCGCACCATCGACTTGAACTCCTGCACCTGCTGGCCGCGCTGGCCGGTGGAGGAGTAGGCGTTGTGCGGGGCGAAGAAGCCGATGGTGTTGTAGCCCCAGTAGTTGGACAGCCCCTTCTCCGTGAGGTGGGTGTCCTGGACGAACTGGTGCACCGGCATGAGCTCGACGGCCGTCACGCCCAGCTGGGTGAGGTGCTCGATCATCGCCGGGTGGGCCATGCCCGCGTACGTCCCGCGGATCTCCTCGGGGATGTCCGGGTGCTGCTCGGTCAGCCCCTTGACGTGCGCCTCGTAGATCACCGACTCGTGGTACTCGTGCCCGGGGCGCCGGTCGCTGCCCCAGTCGAAGTACGGGTTGACGACGACCGAGAGCATCGTGTGCCCGGCGCTGTCGGCGTCGTTGACGGTGTCGGGGGCGTCGAAGTGGTAGCTGAACAGCGACTCGTCGCCGTCCACCTGCCCCTCCACGGCCTTGGCGTAGGGGTCCAGCAGCAGCTTCTCGGGCTGGCAGCGGTGCCCCTGCTCGGGGTTGAAGGGACCGTGGACGCGGTAGCCGTAGCGCTGCCCGGGCTGCACGGAGGGCAGGTAGGCGTGGTGGACGAAGCCGTCGACCTCGGGCAGGTCGAGGCGCGTCTCGCTGCCGTCGTCCTCGATCAGGCACAGCTCCACCCGCTCGGCGGCCTCCGAGAACAGGGCGAAGTTGGTCCCCGCCCCGTCGTAGGTCGCCCCGAGGGGGTAGGGCCGTCCGGGCCAGATCTGCATCGCACTTCCTCCGCTGGGTGACTCCGGACGGTCCCCGGCCGCGCTCCTGCTCGACGCTGCCGTGCGGAACCCCCCGCCGGGGGGTGCCGCGTGCCGTCCGACGGCCAGCATCATGTCGTCTCCGCCCCGCGGGCACGACCGGGAGCCCGTCCCGGCGCGCCCGGGCGGGAGGGACCCGCCCGGCCGGTAGCGTCGGGGCGTGGCACCCGACGACCTCCCGGCGGCGCCCTCCGCCGCCGGCCGCCGGCCGCGCGTGCTCCAGGTGCCCCGGCTGCCCCGCCCGCGCGTGCCCGCCGGGGGAGCGCTGCGGCCGCTGCTGCGGGTCCTGCTGCGGGTGCTGCGCGACGCGCGCGCCCTGGTCGCCGGGACGGTGGGGGCGTGCCTGCGCTTCCGGGTCACCGGCCTGGCCGCCGAGGGCGGCTTCTTCATGCTGCTGTCGCTGCCGCCGCTCGTCTTCGGGCTGGTGGCGCTGCTCGGCTACGCCGGGCGCTGGGTGCCGGCCTCCGACCTGGCCGCCGCCCGCACCCAGATGGAGGAGCTCGCCCAGTCGGTCCTGACCGCCGAGGCGGTCAGCGAGGTCGTCCTGCCCACCTTCGACTCGGTGACCACGCAGGGGCGCGCCGACCTGACGGTGCTGGCCTTCGCGGTGAGCGTGTGGTCGGGCTCGCGCGCCCTCAACGTCCTCGTCGACACCGTGGCGATCATGTACGGCTTCGGCGGGCACCGCGGCATCGTGCGCACCCGGCTGCTGTCGCTGAGCACGTACCTGGTCGCCCTCGTGGTGGGCGTCGTGGTGCTGCCGCTGGTCCTCGTGGGCCCGCAGCTGCTGCAGCGGTGGCTGCCGGGTCGGCTGCAGCCGCTGAGCGAGCTGTACTGGCCGCTGGTGCTGGTGCTCTCGATCGCCGGTCTGGCGACGCTCTACCACCTGGCGACCCCGGTGCGCAGCCGCTGGTGGCGCGACCTGCCGGGCGCGGTCCTGGCCGTCGTCGGCTGGCTGGGCGTCTCCTACGTCCTGCGCGGGGCCCTGTCGGCGACCGTGCAGGGGGCCTCGACGTCGGTGTACGGCCCGCTGGCCGCGCCGATCGTCGTCCTCATCTGGTTCTACTTCCTCACCATCGTGCTGCTGGTGGGGGCCGCGCTGAACTCCGCGGTGGACCGCGTGTGGCCGGACGAGGAGAAGGCCGCCGCCCGCGCCAGCGCCCGGGCCGAGGCCGCCCGCCGGCGGCGCTGGGTGCCCTGAGGGGCTGCCCGGGCGGGACACCGGGGCGCCGGGCCCCCGGGAGAGCACGACGAAGGCCGGACCCGTCGGGTCCGGCCTTCGTCGGGGGCTGGTGGGCGATACTGGGATCGAACCAGTGACCTCTTCCGTGTCAGGGAAGCGCGCTACCGCTGCGCCAATCGCCCGAGTCCGCACCAAGGCCACGCCTTGGTGGGCACCGAGGTGGAGACGGGATTCGAACCCGCGTACACGGCTTTGCAGGCCGTTGCCTCGCCTCTCGGCCACTCCACCGTGAGGCGCGTGCCCCGGAGCTCGTGCCCCCGAGCGGACGACGGGACTCGAACCCGCGACCCTCACCTTGGCAAGGTGATGCGCTACCAACTGCGCTACGTCCGCACACCAGGTGTTCCCCCGGCCTTCCGGCCCGGTTCGCCCTGACGTCGTAGACAGTAGCCGACCGCCGGGGACGGAGTCCAATCGCCCCCCGGGCACCACCCGGACGCCCGCGCCCGGGCGGGCGCCCGGGGTCAGAGCCTCAGTGCCACAACAGGTCCGGACCCAGGTCGGCCAGCCGCGGGGCGCCGCACAGGCCCATCGCCATGCGCAGCTCCGTGTCCAGCATGTGCAGCGCGGCCAGGACGCCCTCGCGGCCCGCGGCGGCCAGGCCGTACAGGTACGGACGGCCGACGAAGACCGCGTCCGCGCCCAGGCACAGCGCCTTGAGCACGTCGGTGCCGCGCCGCACCCCGGAGTCGACGACCACGGGGACCCGGCCGGCGACCTCGGCGGCCACCGCGGGCAGGGCCTGCGCCGTCGGCACGACCGTGTCGAGGTTGCGCGCGCCGTGGTTGGACACCCACACCCCGCGCGCGCCGTGGTCCAGGGCCCGCGAGGCGTCGTCGGCGCGCAGCACGCCCTTGACGACGACGGGCAGGTCCGTGAGCTCCGCCAGCCACGTGATGTCCTTCCACGTCAGCGTCGGGTCCAGGCGCTCGACGTAGACCCGGCGGTGGGCCGGCAGCGGGTCCTCCACGCGCGCGGTCTGCGCGGGCAGGTTCGCGAAGGACAGCCCCGCCGGCAGGCGCACGCTGCGGCGGCGGTCGGTGTCGCGGGCGCCCAGCACCGGGGTGTCGACGGTGACCACGAGGGCCTGGTAGCCGGCCGCGGCCGCCCGCAGGGCCAGGCTCGCGGTCAGGTCCCGGTCGCGGCGCACGTACAGCTGGAACCACAGCGGTCCCGTCGCCCGGGCCGCGACGTCCTCCATCGAGGCCGTGCCCAGGGTGCTCTGGCAGTAGACCATCCCGGCCTCGTTGGCGGCGTCGACGACGCCCAGCTCGCCGTCGTCGTGCCAGATGCGGTGGCTGGCCGCCGGGGACAGGCCGATGGGGGAGGCCACCCGCGACCCGAACAGCTCCACGGAGGTGTCGATGGCGTCCACGCCCACGAGGCAGCGCGGCGCGAGGCGGATCTCGCCCCACGCCTCCTCGTTCCAGCGCAGGCTGCGCTCGTCCCCGGACCCGCCCTCCAGGTAGTCCCACATCTCCTGCCCGAAGGCGCCCTCGCGCATCCGCCGCAGCGCCGCGGCGCGCAGCTCGTGCACGTTGAGGGGGGCGTCGGCGACGCCCGGGCCGGACGGGTCGACGTGGGGCATCCCGGCCGGCGGGGTCTGCGAGGGCGGACGGGTGGTCGTGTCGGTCATGTCCCCGGAGTACCAGACGCGCGCGGCCGCCGTGCCGCTGCGCGCCCGTTCGGTGGCGGAAGTCCCCCGTCGGGGTGCGCGCGGCTCCGTCGCCGCCCGCGCTCCCGGGGGGCGCGGTTCAGGAGACGAGCCGGGCGACCAGGTCGTCGAGGTCGAGGTGGCGGGTCTCGCGCCCCGGGGGCACCAGGGCGTCGGCCCGGCGCAGGAAGCGCCGCACGTCGGCCTCGTCGGCCTCCAGCTCGGCGTTGCCGTCGGGGGAGGACAGGCGCAGCAGGACGCGCCGGCGGCCGTCGACGGAGCCGGAGCAGGGCCGCACGTGCACGTCCCCGTCGCCGGCCGGGCCGACGAGGCCCTCGCGCAGCAGGTCGCGGGCGAAGACCCACTCCACGTCGGCGTCGCCGCCGCGGAAGACGGCGTGGATGGCGTAGGGGTCGTCGGCCCCGTAGTGCAGGCTCGCGGGCACGGGCAGCCCGGGGCCGGTCGAGGTCCGCAGGCGCAGCGACACGTCGACGTCGACCTCGGTCTTGCGGTGCGGCAGTGCGGGCACGTCGACCTCCGTGTGCTCGTGGCCGCTGACGGGCTCCAGCGACCGTGTGGACGAGTTTCCCACTGTTCGCGCGTCTCAAACACCCGAACGGTGCAGGTCGGACGCACCCGTCCGGGTGGAGGTTCCCCGGTGCCCCCGGGTGCCGGAGCGGGGGAGGACCTGCGCAGGTCGGCGCCCGGGATCCGCGAGCGCCCCCCGCGCGTTGCACGATCGGGTCGCGCCGCCGGAGCGGGCGGCGCCGGTGCGCGACGGTGCGCGGGGACGGGACGGCCGCGGGACGGGGGACGGGTGAGGACGATCGAGCAGCACGGCGGGGACGGTCGGGGACGGACCGCCGGCGGCGGGGCCGGCAGCGGTCAGCTCCCGCGCGCCCGGGAGACCCCCGGCGACCCCGCCCCGGCGGGCGGGCCGGACGAGCCGCGGGCCGCGCGGGACGCGGCGGCCGGGACCGGCGACGCGGCGCTCGCCTCGGCCGCGCAGGAGGCCGCCGCCGCGACGGAGCCGCACCCCGCCGCCCGGGCGGTGCGCCGGCGCCGCGCCGAGCGCCTGCGCGCCTCGCTGCGCGCCCGCCGGGCCCGGCTGCGCACCGACCCGCGCGCCTACCGCCTGTACCGGACGGCCGTCGGCGCCGTCGGCGGCCTCGTCGTCCTCCTGGGCCTGGTGCTCGTGCCGCTGCCGGGCCCGGGCTGGCTCGTCGTCTTCCTGGGCCTGGCCCTGCTCGGCACGGAGTTCCACGTCGCCCGGCGGCTGCTGCGCTTCGCGCGCCGGCACGTCGACCGGTGGACGCGGTGGGTGGCCGGGCGCTCGTGGGGGACGCGGATCGCCATGGGGTCGGCCACGGCCGCCGCCGGCGGGCTGCTCGTCTACGGCTACCTCGCCGCCGCCGGGGTGCCCGGGTGGGTGCCCGAGCAGGTCACCGCGCAGCTCGTGCTCGTGCCCGGCGTCGGCGGCTGAGCGCGCCGGGCGACCGCGCGGGAGGCGGGCGTCGGCGTCCCCGGCGCCGTGTATGGTGTTCCACGCCGGTCGCGGTCAGCGGTCGCACCGGGCGATTAGCTCAGCGGGAGAGCACCTCGTTCACACCGAGGGGGTCACTGGTTCGATCCCAGTATCGCCCACCCAGCACCACCCACCGGGGCCCTCGGCCCCGACCCGGGAGGACGGCCCGTGCAGCGCCTCGTCGCCACCGTCCAGCAGCTCGCCGTCTTCCCCGTGAAGTCCCTGCCGGGGACGGCCCCCCACCGCGTCGAGGTCGGCGCCGACGGCCTGCGCGGTGACCGCGCCCTCGTGCTCGTCGGGCCCGGCGGTGAGGTCCTGACCGCCAAGCACCACCCCGGCCTGCGCGCGCTGGAGCTGACCGGCCCGCCGGAGGCGCCGCTGGTCAGCGCGCCCGGCGCCGCGCCCGGCGACCTGGACGCCGTCGCCCGCGCCCTCGGCCTGGACGGCCCCGTGCGCCTGGAGCGCGCCGCCGGCGGTGCCCGGCAGGTGGCCCCCGTCCACGTCGTCACCCTCGCCGAGCGCGCGGCGCCCGGCGCGGGCGACTCCTCGCGCGCCAACGTCGTCCTGGACCTGCCCGGTGAGCCCGGTGAGCCCGGCGAGCCCGCCGGCGCCGGCGCGCCGGCCGGGGCGCTGCTGCGCCCGGAGGGCGCCGACGGGCCCGTGCTGCGGCTGACGCGGCGCCCGCGGCACTGCGCGGGCGTGTTCGCCGACGTCCTCGTCCCCGGGGTCCTGCGGGTCGGGCAGCGGGTGCTGCTGGAGCCGGGCCCGCACGCGCCCGCGGACGGGCGGGCGCCCGGCCCGGCGGGGGCGCACGGCTAGAGTCGCGGGCGCGGGAGCGCGCTCCCGCCGGTGCGCCGCCGGTGCGCCGCCGCCCGAACCCCGCACGTCCCGGAGGCCCGCGTGTCCGCGCAGCTCACCGTCACCCGCACCGGCGAGGCCCTGCAGGTGGCCGCCGGCACGACGGCGGGGGAGCTGTTCGCCGACGAGCGCGACGTCGTCGTCGCCCGCGTCAACGGCGAGCTGCGCGACCTGTCGCACCCGCTGGCCGACGGCGACGAGGTCGAGGGCGTGCTGATCTCCTCCGAGGACGGCCTGGCCGTGCTGCGCCACTCCGCCGCGCACGTGGTGGCCCAGGCCGTGCAGCAGCACTTCCCGGACGCGAAGCTGGGCATCGGCCCGCCCGTGCGCGACGGCTTCTACTACGACTTCGACGTCGAGACGCCGTTCACCCCCGAGGACCTGAAGACGCTGGAGAAGACCGCCCAGCGCATCGTCAAGGAGGGCCAGCGGTTCGTCCGCCGCGTCGTCACCGACGAGGAGGCGCGCGCCGAGCTGGCCGCCGAGCCGTACAAGCTGGAGCTGATCGGGCTGAAGTCCGGCGCCGGCGACGCGGAGGAGGCCGCCGAGGGCGCCGGCGTCGAGGTCGGCGCGGGCGAGCTGACGATCTACGACAACGTCCGCCGCGACGGCACCGTCGCCTGGAAGGACCTGTGCCGCGGCCCGCACCTGCCCACCACCCGCCTGCTGGGCAACGGGTTCACCCTGCTGCGCACCGCCGCCGCCTACTGGCGCGGCAGCGAGAAGAACCCCCAGCTGCAGCGCGTCTACGGCACCGCGTGGCCCAGCAAGGAGGAGCTGAAGGCCTACCAGGAGCGCCTGGCCGAGGCCGAGCGGCGCGACCACCGCCGCCTGGGTGCCGAGCTGGACCTGTTCTCCTTCCCCGACGAGATCGGCTCCGGCCTGGTCGTGTTCCACCCCAAGGGCGGCGTCGTCAAGCGCGTCATGGAGGACTACGTGCGCCGCCGGCACGTGGAGGAGGGCTTCGACTACGTCGGCACCCCGCACATCGCCAAGGGCGGGCTGTTCGAGACCTCCGGGCACCTGCCCTACTACGAGGACACGATGTTCCCGGCGATGGAGCTGGAGAACAGCAGGTACTACCTCAAGGCCATGAACTGCCCGATGCACAACCTGATCTTCCGCTCGCGGGGGCGCTCCTACCGGGAGCTGCCGCTGCGCTTCTTCGAGTTCGGGTCGGTGTACCGCTACGAGAAGAGCGGCGTCGTGCACGGCCTGACCCGCGTGCGCGGGCTCACCCAGGACGACTCGCACAGCTACGTCACCCCGGAGCAGGCGCCCGGCGAGATCAAGCACCTGCTGGACTTCGTCCTCGGCCTGCTGCGCGACTTCGGCCTGGACGACTACTACCTGGAGCTGTCCACCCGCGGGGACTCGGCCAAGTTCATCGGCAGCGACGAGGAGTGGGCCACCGCCACGGCCGTCCTGGAGGCCGCCGCCCGCGACACCGGCCTGGAGCTCGTGCCCGACCCGGGCGGGGCGGCGTTCTACGGGCCGAAGATCTCCGTGCAGGCCCGCGACGCCATCGGCCGCACCTGGCAGATGTCCACCATCCAGTACGACTTCAACCAGCCCGCGCGCTTCGGGCTGGAGTACACCGCCGCCGACGGCTCCAAGCAGCAGCCGGTGATGGTCCACTCGGCGAAGTTCGGCTCCCTGGAGCGCTTCTTCGGCGTCCTCACCGAGCACTACGCCGGCGCCTTCCCGCCGTGGCTGGCGCCCGTGCAGGTCGTCGGGATCCCCGTCGCCGACGCCCACGTGGAGCACCTGCAGGACGTCGCGCGGCAGCTGCGCGCCCGCGGGGTGCGCGTGGAGGTCGACGCCGCCGACGACCGCATGCCCAAGAAGATCCGCACCTGGACCAAGCAGAAGGTGCCGTTCCTGCTCATCGCCGGCGGCGAGGACGTCGAGGCGGGCGCGGTCTCCTTCCGCTACCGCGACGGCAGCCAGCGCAACGGCGTGCCCGTCGAGCAGGCCGTCGCCGAGGTCGTGGACGCCGTCGAGCGCCGCGTGCAGGTCTGAGCGTGGAGCGGGACGGCACGGTGGGGCAGGGCGACGGAGAACCCCGCGTCGAGGCCTCGGAGGGGTTCGCGGGCCGGGCGGACGGCTTCGAGCGGCTGTGGACCCCGCACCGCATGGCGTACATCACCGGCGGCGACAAGCCGGCGGACCCGCACGACGCGCAGCAGTGCCCGTTCTGCCGGGCGCCCTCGCGCTCGGACGCCGAGGGCCTCGTCGTGCACCGGGGCGAGCGCGTCTTCGTCGTCATGAACCTGTACCCGTACAACCCCGGGCACCTGCTGGTGTGCCCGTACCGGCACGTGTCCTCGTACGTGGACCTCGACGCCGCGGAGCTGGCCGAGTTCACCGCGCTGACGCGCGCGGCCGTCCTCACGCTGCGCGCCGCCTCCGACCCGGCCGGGTTCAACCTCGGGATGAACCAGGGCGCCGTCGCCGGCGCCGGGATCGCCGCCCACCTGCACCAGCACGTCGTCCCCCGCTGGGCGGGCGACGCGAACTTCCTGCCCGTGGTGGCGCGCACCAAGGCCCTGCCGGAGCTGCTGGAGGACACCCGCCGGCGCCTCGCCGACGCCTGGACCAGCACCGGGCCCGCTGAGCCCGCTGAGCCCGCCGAGCCCGCCGCCGGCGAGGGCTGAGGCGTGCTCGGCCGCAACGCCCGCGCCCTGGCCGGGCGCGTCTTTACCCCGCCCGCGAAGCTGCTGCTGCGCCTGGGGGTCGGGCCCGACGCGGTGACCGTCGCCGGCACCACCGGCGTCGTCGTCAGCGCGCTGGTGCTGTACCCGCTCGGGCACCTGTTCTGGGGCTCGATCGCGGTGGCCTTCTTCGTGCTCTCCGACACCGTCGACGGGATCATGGCCCGCGCGCTGGACCGGCCCGGCCGCTGGGGCGCCTACCTGGACTCCACCCTCGACCGCTTCGGCGACGCGGCCGTCTTCGGCGGACTCGTCGTCTGGTTCGCCCGCGGCGGCGACTCGCAGCTCACCGCGGGCCTGGCGCTGCTGTGCCTGGTGCTGGGCAGCCTCGTCTCCTACGCCAAGGCGCGCGCCGAGGGCCTCGGCTTCACCGCCGACACGGGCATCGCCGAGCGCTCGGACCGCCTCGTGGCCGTCCTGGTCGCGACCGCCCTCGTGGGCCTCGGGCTGCCGGACGCCGTCCTGCCGGTGGTCCTGGCGCTGCTGGCCGTGGCCAGCGCCGTCACCGTCGTGCAGCGGATGGCCCTCGTGCGGCGCCAGGCCCTCGCCGCCGCCGCGCCCGTCCCGCCCGTCCCGCCCCGCGCGCCCGACGCGTGAGCGGCCGGCGCGAGGACCTCGTCGCCACCGGCCTGCGCACGGCGTGGCGCGCGGCCCGGGCCCTGCCCGAACCCGTCGCGCTGGCGCTGGCGCACGCCGCCGCCGACGTCGCCCACCGCCGCCGCGGCCCGCGCGTCGAGCAGCTGCGCGCCACCCTGCGCCGCGCCCGGCCCGACGCGGCCCCGGCCGAGCTGGACGCCCTCGTGCGCGAGGGCCTGCGCGCCTACGCCCGCTACTGGAGCGACGTCTTCCGCCTGCCGTCCTGGTCGCGCGAGCGGACCACCGCCACCCTGCGGATGGAGGACGCCGGCGGCCTGCGGCAGACCCTCGCGGGCGGGAGCGGCGCCGTGTGCGCGCTGGGCCACCTCGGCAACTGGGACCACGCCGGCGCCTGGAGCGCCCTGGAGCTGGCCCCCGTCACCACGGTGGCCGAGCGGCTGCGCCCGGAGGCCGTGTACGAGGAGTTCCTCGCCTTCCGCTCCCGGGTGGGGATGCGGGTGCTGCCGCTGGGAGACCCGTCCACCCTCGGCGCCCTCGTGCGCAGCGCCCGCGGCGGCGGCCTGGTGCCGCTGCTGGCCGACCGCGACCTGTCCGCCACCGGGGTGCCCGTGACGTTCCTCGGCGAGCGGGTGCGGATGGCCGCCGGCCCGGCCGCCGTGGCGCTGGCCGCCGGTGTGCCGCTGTTCCCGGTCGTCGTGCGCACCGAGCCGCTGGCGCGCAGCTCGACCGCCCGGCGCACCGGCGCCCGGTACGGCGTCGTCCTCGAGGTCGCCCCCGCCGTGCCGGTTCCGCCCGCGCCGCCCGGGGCCACCCCGGCGCAGCACCGGCGCGCCGCGGTCGCCGCGATGACGCAGGCGTGCGCCGACGTCCTCGCCGACGGGGTGCGCCGCTCCCCGCACGACTGGCACGTGCTGCAGCCCGTCTTCACCGCCGACCTCGCGGGGGAGCGCGCGTGAGGATCGGCCTGGTCTGCCCCTACGCCTTCGACGTGCCCGGGGGCGTGCAGTTCCACGTCCGCGACCTGGCCGAGCACCTGCTCGGCCTGGGCCACCACGTGCGGGTGCTGGCTCCCGGCGAGGACGGCGACCCGCACCTGCCGCCCTTCGCCGACGCCGGCGGCCGCGTCGTCGCCGTGCCCTACAACGGGTCCGTGGCGCGGCTGTCGTTCGGCCCGGTGACGGCCGCGCGGGTGCGCCGGTGGGTGGCCGAGGGCGCCTTCGACGTCCTGCACGTGCACGAGCCCGTCGCCCCCAGCACGTCGCTGCTGGCGCTGTGGGCGGCGCAGGGACCGCTCGTGGCGACCTTCCACACCGCCAACCTGCGCTCGCGCGCCCTGCAGGCGGCGTTCCCGCTGCTGCGGCCCGGGCTGGAGAAGGTCTCCGCGCGCATCGCGGTCAGCGAGGACGCCCGCCGCACGCTCGTCGAGCACGTCGGCGGCGACGCCGTCGTGGTCCCCAACGGCGTCTTCGTCGACGCCTTCGCCACCGCGCCCGCCCGGCCCGCGTGGAGCGGGACCGAGCGCGCGCCGGTCGTCGCCTTCGTCGGCCGCCTCGACGAGCCCCGCAAGGGCCTGCCGCTGCTGTGCCAGGTCGTGCCCCGGGTGCGGGCGGTGGTGCCGGGGGCGCGCTTCCTCGTCGCCGGCCGCGGGGACGCCGCCGCGGCCCGGGCGCTGCTGGACGACCCCTCGGCGGTGGAGTTCCTCGGCGCCGTCCCCGACGCCGACAAGCGGGCGCTGCTGGCGTCCGCCGACGTGTACCTGGCCCCGCACACCGGCGGGGAGAGCTTCGGCATCGTCCTCGTGGAGGCGATGGCGGCGGGGGCGGCCGTCGTCGCCAGCGACCTGGGCGCCTTCCGGCGGGTCCTCACCGGCCCCGACGGCGGCGGTGAGCCCGTGGGGGAGCTGTTCACCGTCGGGGACGCGGACGCCGCGGCCGCCGCCGTGCTGCGGCTGCTCGCCGACGCGCCGCGCCGGCGCGCGCTGGCGGCGGCCGGGCGGCGGGCGGCGTGGCGCTACGACTGGTCGCGGGTGGCGGCCGAGGTGCTGGCCGTCTACGAGACCGTGCGCGCCGCGGGCGGTGCGCGGTGACGGCGCTGTGGTGGCTGCTCGCGGCGCTGCTCGTGCTGGCCGCCCTGGGCTGGCACCTGTCCTCGCTGGCCCGCCGCGTCGACCGCCTGCACCACCGCGTGGAGACCAGCCGCGCCGTGCTGGACGCCGAGCTGACCCGCCGGGCGAGCGCCGCGCTGGAGCTGGCCACCTCGGGCGCGCTGGACCCGGCGACCGCGCTGCTGCTGGCCGACGCGGCGACCGCCGCCCTCGACGCCCCGCGCACGCCCGCGGCGCTGCGCGAGGCCGCCCACGCCGACGACGTGCAGCGCTGGCGCGCCGAGAGCGTTCTGAGCGACGCCCTGGACCGCGCCCTCGGCGGGGCCGGGGACGGTGACGGGGCCGGCTGGGACGCCGGCGGGGTCGGGCCGCCCGCACCGGGCGCCGCCGAGGCCGTCGCCCGCGCGCGCCGGGCCGGGCGGCGCGCGCAGCTGGCGCGCCGCTTCCACAACGACGCCGTCGTGCAGACGCTGCGGCTGCGGGGCAAGCGCGTCGTGCGGTGGGGGCGGCTGGCCGGGCACGCCCGGCTGCCGGAGACCGCCGACTTCGACGACGGCACCGGGCGGCCGTGGGCGGCGGAGGAGACCGGCGGCCCCGCGCCGGGCGGCGGTGCCGCCGGGGGGCCCGGCACCGGCGGCGGCTCGTAGGATCGTGCGGGCACCCCGCCCGTCCCCCAGCACAGATCGCGAGGCCGGACCGACCGTGAGCACCGACGTGACCAGCGAGCAGACCACCGGCGGACCCGCCCTCGGCACCGACCGCGTCAAGCGCGGCATGGCCGAGATGCTCAAGGGCGGCGTGATCATGGACGTCGTCACCGCGGAGCAGGCGAGGATCGCCGCGGACGCCGGCGCCGTGGCCGTCATGGCCCTCGAGCGCGTGCCCGCCGACATCCGCGCCGAGGGCGGCGTGTCCCGCATGAGCGACCCCGACGTGATCGAGTCGATCATCGAGGCCGTCTCGATCCCCGTCATGGCCAAGGCGCGCATCGGCCACTTCGTCGAGGCGCGGGTCCTGCAGTCCCTGGGCGTGGACTACGTCGACGAGTCGGAGGTCCTCACCCCCGCCGACTACGCCCACCACATCGACAAGCGCGCCTTCACCGTGCCCTTCGTGTGCGGGGCGACGAACCTGGGCGAGGCGCTGCGGCGCATCACCGAGGGCGCCGCGATGATCCGCTCCAAGGGCGAGGCCGGCACCGGCGACGTGTCCAACGCGGTCACGCACATGCGCACCATCCGCGCCGAGGTCAACCGGCTGCGCTCGATGGCCCCTGACGAGCTGTACGTGGCGGCCAAGGAGATGCAGGCCCCCCACGAGCTGGTCCGCGAGGTCGCCGAGGCCGGCCGGCTGCCCGTCGTGCTGTTCACCGCCGGCGGCATCGCCACCCCGGCCGACGCGGCGATGATGATGCAGCTGGGCGCCGACGGCGTCTTCGTCGGCTCCGGCATCTTCAAGTCCGGCGACCCCGCCCGGCGCGCCGAGGCCATCGTCCAGGCCACCACCTTCCACGACGACCCGGACGTCATCGCGAAGGTCAGCCGCGGGCTGGGCGAGGCCATGGTCGGGCTCAACGTCGAGGCCATCCCCGAGCCGCACCGCCTGGCCACCCGGGGCTGGTGACCCGCTGGACGGGCTCGACCCGCTGAGCGGGCACGACCCGCTGGGGCCGGAGTGGGGGACCGCCCCCGACGGCACCCGCACCCGGGACGCCTCCCGCGTCGTCGTCCTCGACGGCGCGGGGCGCGTCCTGCTCGTGCGGGGCACCGACCCCGAGCGGCCGGGCGAGGCGTGGTGGTTCACCGTCGGCGGCGGCCGCGGCGCGGGTGAGGACCCCCGCGACGCCGCGGTGCGCGAGCTGCGCGAGGAGACGGGCCTGGCCGTGGCGCCCGGCGACCTCACGGGCCCGGTGTGGGTCCGCACGGCCGACTTCCCCTACCTGGGGCGGGCGTGCCGGCAGCGGGAGGAGTTCTTCGTGCTGCGCCTGGGCGCCGCCGCCCGCCTGTCGCGCGCCGGGTGGACGGCCCTGGAGCTGGCGACCCTGACCGACGTGCGCTGGTGGGACCCCGACGAGCTGGCCGCCTCGGCGGACCTGTGCTATCCCGCGGACCTGCCGACGCTGCTGGCCGACCTGCCGCCGGCGTGGACGGGACCGCCGCGCGTCATCGCCTGAGCCGACCCCCTCGCCGACCCCCGCGCGCGGCGCGCCTAACCTCCTGCGGTGACCACCCCGCCGACGCCCACGGCCGGCGCCCCCGCGGCCGGCGACCGCCCCGTCGTCGGCGTCCTGGCCCTGCAGGGCGACGTGCGCGAGCACCTGGCCGCCCTCGAGGCCGGCGGCGCCCGCGCGGTCCGCGTGCGCCGTCCCGCCGAGCTGGAGGCCGTCGACGGCCTCGTGCTGCCCGGCGGGGAGTCGACGACCATCGACCGGCTGCTGCGCGTCGTCGGGCTGCGCGAGCCGCTGCGCCGGCGCGTCGCGCAGGGCCTGCCCGTGTACGGCTCCTGCGCGGGCATGATCCTGCTGGCCGACCGGGTGCTCGACGGCGCCCCGGACCAGCGGACCCTCGGCGGGCTCGACATCACGGTGCGCCGCAACGCCTTCGGCCGGCAGGTGGCCAGCTGGGAGGAGGACCTGCCCCTGGACGCGCTCACCGGGGACGGCCCGCCGGTGCGGGCCGTCTTCATCCGCGCGCCGTGGGTGGAGGACGCCGGACCGGACGTGGAGGTCCTCGCGCGCGTGGGCAGCGGCCCGGCCGCGGGTAGGATCGTCGCGGTGCGGCACGGCGCTCTGCTGGCGACGTCGTTCCACCCCGAGATCACCGGGGACGACCGGGTGCACCGCGGCTTCGTGGCGATGGTGCGCGAGCGGGTCGGGGGACGGGCGGCGCAGGGCGCCTGACGCGGCGAGCCCAGCAGGTCCCGAAGCAGGTCCCGAGCACGTCCCGAGCGCGAGCGCGGGGCGGACACAGGCGGAGGTAGCACGATGTCCGGCCACTCCAAGTGGGCGACGACCAAGCACAAGAAGGCCGTCATCGACGCCAAGCGCGGCAAGATGTTCGCGCGCCTCATCAAGAACATCGAGGTCGCGGCGCGCACCGGCGGGGGCGACCCGGCCGGCAACCCGACGCTCTTCGACGCCATCCAGAAGGCGAAGAAGTCCTCCGTGCCCGCCGACAACATCGACCGCGCGGTCAAGCGCGGCTCGGGCGCGGAGGCCGGCGGCGCCGACTGGCAGACGATCATGTACGAGGGCTACGGCCCCAACGGCGTCGCCCTCCTGGTGGAGTGCCTCACCGACAACAAGAACCGCGCGGCCATGGAGGTCCGCACGGCCATGACCCGCAACGGCGGCTCGATGGCCGACCCGGGCAGCGTGTCGTACATGTTCAGCCGCAAGGGCGTCGTCGTCATCGGCAAGGAGGGCACCGACCTCACCGAGGACGACGTGCTGACCGCCGTCCTGGAGGCCGGCGCCGAGGAGGTCAGCGACCAGGGCGACACCTTCGAGGTCGTCAGCGAGGCCACCGACCTGGTGGCCGTGCGCGAGGCCCTGCAGGCCGCGGGCATCGACTACGACTCCGCCGACGCCAGCTTCGTGCCCAGCGTGCAGGTGCCGCTGGACGCCGACGGCGCCACCAAGGTGTTCAAGCTCGTCGACGCCCTCGACGACTGCGACGACGTGCAGAACGTCTACGCCAACTACGACGTCTCCGACGACGTCATGGCGGCCCTCGAGGACGCCTGAGCGAGCGCGCCGCCCGGCCCCGCCCCCGCGAGCGTGCGAGGGTGGGGTCGTGCGCGTGCTGGCGGTGGACCCGGGGCTGACCCGCTGCGGCCTGGGCGTCGTCGACTCCGGCCGCGGCCGGCGCCCCGTCGCCGTCGACGTGGGCGTGGTGCGCACCCCGGCGACCGACCCGGTCGAGCTGCGGCTGCTGGCGATCAGCGAGGGCCTGGACGCGTGGCTGGACCGGCACGCCCCGGACGTCGTGGCCGTCGAGCGGGTCTTCGCCCAGTCCAACGTGCGCTCGGTGATGGGCACCGCCCAGGCTGCCGGCCTCGTGCTCGTGGCCGCCGCCCGGCGCGGGCTGCCGGTGGCCATGCACACGCCCAGCGAGGTCAAGGCCGCCGTGACCGGGTCCGGGCGCGCGGAGAAGCAGCAGGTCACCGCCATGGTCACCCGCATCCTCGGCCTGGCCGAGGCCCCCAAGCCCGCCGACGCCGCCGACGCCCTGGCCCTGGCCCTGTGCCACCTGTGGCGCGGCGGCGGCGCCTCCCGGCTGGAGGACGCCGCCCACCGCGCGCTGGTCACCGGCCGGCGCAACGCCTACGCGGAGGCCGAGCGGGCCGCGCGCCGGTCCGGGGCCGTCGCCCGCTGACCCGCCCGCCGACCCGCCCGCTCCTCAGCGCACGTGCCGGCGCAGGAAGGCCGTCGTGCGCTCCCAGGCCAGCTCGGCGCTCTCGGGCCGGTGGTTCGGCCGCTCGTCGTTGTAGAAGGCGTGCGGCGCCGGGTACACCTGCAGGTCCACCTCGACGCCCGCCTGCTCGCGCACGCGCTCGGCCGTGGCGCGCACCGCGTCCAGCGGCACCGAGGTGTCCTCGGCGCCGAAGTGGCCCAGCACCGGCGCCCGCAGCCCCGTGAAGTCCGTGTCCGGGCCGGGCACGCCGTACCAGGGCACGGCCGCGCCGATCCGCTCGCCCTGCTGGGCGGCGAGGCTGAGGACGAACGCGCCGCCCATGCAGAAGCCGACGGCCCCGACGGTGGCGGAGGTCGTCTCCGGCCGCTGCAGCAGGTACGTCACCGCGCCGGCCAGGTCGCGCGCGGCGCGGTCCGGCGGCAGCTCGGTCATGAACCGCGCCGCCTCCTCGCTGTCGTGGGTGGTGCGCCCGCCGTACAGGTCGGGGGCCAGGGCGACGAAGCCCTCGGACGCCAGGCGGTCGGCGATCGCGACGACGTGGTCGGTCAGCCCCCACCACTCCTGGACGACCACCACGCCCGGCCCGCCGCCGTCGGCGGGCAGGGCGAGGTAGCCGTGCGCGTGGTCGGCACCGGCCTCGTCGGTGGCGGGGAAGGTGACGTTCTGGCGCGGGTTCTCGTGCTGCTCGTGGCTCACGGGCCCGACTCTGCCGCTCCCGCGGTGCTCGCGCAGCCCGTCGTCCCGCGGTGCCGCCCGCCGGCGGCGCGCCGACGCCCCCCGTGTCGCGGCGCCGCGCTAGCGTGGCCCCGTTCGTACAGGTGTTCGCGCGGGCCCCGCCCGGCGGGTGAGGGGGATCGGTGATCGCGTCGGTGCGCGGGCAGGTGCTCGCCGTGCGGCTGGACTCGGTGGTCGTCGAGGTGGGCGGCGCCGGGATCCTCGTGCAGGCGGCACCGGGCACGCTGGCCGGGTTGCGCGTGGGCGAGGAGGCGATGCTGGCCACCAGCCTCGTGGTGCGCGAGGACTCCCTGACGCTGTTCGGGTTCGCCGACGCCGACGAGCGGGAGGTGTTCGAGGTGCTGCAGACCGTCTCGGGCGTCGGGCCGCGCCTGGCGCTGGCGATGCTCGCGGTGCACCGGCCCGACGGGCTGCGGGCCGCCGTGGCCGCCGAGGACCACGCCGCGCTGGTGCGGGTGCCCGGCATCGGCAAGAAGGGCGCGCAGCGCATCTGCCTGGAGCTGGGCGACCGCCTGGGCCCGCCCTCCGACGGGCCGCTGCCGGCCGCCCCCGCGGCGGCCGCGGACGGCACCGACCCCCGCACCCAGCAGGTGGTCGACGCCCTCGTCGGGCTCGGCTACCCCGTCAAGCAGGCCGGCGACGCCGTCGACGCGGTCCTCGCCGCCGCCGGGGAGCCCGGCCCGGCCGCGGCCGACGGGGACCCCCTGGACGTCGCCGCGACGCTGCGCGCGGCCCTGCGCCGGCTGTCGGGCCGCGGGTGAGCGGCTACGGCGAGGGCCGCCCCGGCGCGGGGGAGCGGCTGGTGGCCGGCGGCGCCGACGAGCGCGAGCGCGCGGCCGAGAGCGCGCTGCGCCCGCACGGCCTGGAGGAGTTCGTCGGGCAGAAGGTGGTGCGCGAGCAGCTCTCGCTCGTCCTGGACGCCGCCCGCGCGCGCGGCGCGCCGAGCGACCACGTCCTCTTCTCCGGCCCGCCCGGCCTGGGCAAGACGACCCTGGCGATGATCGTGGCCTCGGAGATGGGCGCCCCGCTGCGCCAGTCCAGCGGCCCGGCCATCCAGCACGCCGGGGACCTGGCGGCCGTGCTCAGCTCCCTGGACGAGGGCGAGGTGCTCTTCCTCGACGAGATCCACCGCATGGCCCGGCCGGCGGAGGAGATGCTCTACATGGCGATGGAGGACTTCCGGGTCGACGTCGTCGTCGGCAAGGGCCCGGGGGCGACGGCCATCCCGCTGGAGCTGCCGCGCTTCACGCTGGTGGGGGCCACCACCCGCGCCGGTCTGCTGCCGGCGCCGCTGCGCGACCGGTTCGGCTTCACCGGCTACCTGGACTTCTACTCCCCCGAGGAGCTCGTGCAGGTGCTGCGCCGCTCCGCGAGCCTGCTGGGGGTGCAGCTGACGGCCGAGGGGGCCGCGGAGATCGGCGGGCGCTCGCGCGGGACCCCGCGCATCGCCAACCGGCTGCTGCGCCGCGTGCGCGACTGGGCGCAGGTGCGCGGCTCGGGCATCGTCGACCGCCGCGCCGCCCGCGCGGCCCTGGAGGTCTACGAGGTCGACGAGAAGGGCCTGGACCGCCTGGACCGGGCCGTGCTGGACGCCCTGTGCCGCCGCTTCGGCGGCGGCCCCGTGGGGCTGTCCACGCTGGCGGTCGTCGTGGGCGAGGAGGCCGAGACCGTCGAGACGGTCGCCGAGCCGTTCCTCGTGCGCGAGGGGCTGCTCGGGCGCACCCCGCGCGGTCGCGTCGCCCTGCCGCAGACGTGGCAGCACCTGGGGCTGACCCCGCCGCGCGACGCCGTCTGGCAGCTGCCGCTGGACAGCGCGGACGACGGGGCGGACGACGGGGCGGACGGCTGAGCGGACGGCGGGGCGGACGACGGGGCGGGGGGCGACGGGCAGCGACCGGGGCGTGACGCGCCGCGGCGGGCGGCGGGGCCGGACGGGTGAGCCGTCTAGACTCGCCGGGCGTCCGGCCGACGCCCGCCCGCGGACCTCCCCCGGGCGGGGCGTGGGCCCGCCGCGCCGGCACGGAGGTCGGCGTGTGCGCCGGTGAGCCGTCGTCCCACCGGTGCGGGAAGGGATGTCGTGGGTGGTGGAGGTGGTGGCCAGCTGGTCTTCCTGCTCCTCATGGTGGGCCTCCTGGTCTTCATGTTCAGCAGGACGCGCAAGCAGCAGCGGGCCCAGCAGGACCTGCAGAACAGCGTCGCACCGGGGTCGGAGGTCATGACGACCTCGGGCGCCTACGGGACCGTGGTGGACGTGGAGGGCGACGTCGTCGTCCTCGAGGTCGCCCCCGGCGTGCACACGCGGTGGAGCCGCCGGGCGGTGGCGCGGGTCGTGACGGCCGTCGGGCCGGCGCCCGACGCGACCGCGGGCACCCCCGAGGCGGTGGACCCCGCCGAGGCGGGCGTGGACCTGCGCAAGGACCGTCCGGACGAGGCGGGCGGAGCCACGCGCGCCTGACCCGCACCCATCGTCCTCGGGCACACAGACGTGACTGGTAGGACAAGAAGCGACCACGAACAGTGACAAGCTTGCTCTCGCCGGGGGACCACCCCGGCGAGAGCCGTCCCGAGGTAACCAGTGTCCAACGACAGGCCACCCCAGCGCGCCCGCCGCGGCGCGCCCGTCCGCCGACCCCACCACGGCCGCACCCTCGGGGTGCTGCTGCTCGTGGCGGCGCTCCTCTTCGGCGCGGTCGGCGCCGGGTCGATCTGGTCCGACGCCCGCTGGGCGCCCGGCCTCGCCCTCGACCTCGAGGGCGGCACGCAGGTGCTGCTCACCCCCCGGCCCACCGCCGGTGGCGGTGAGGTCACCGAGGACCAGCTGCAGCAGGCGCGCAACATCATCGAGCAGCGCGTCAACGGCACCGGCATCAACGAGTCCGAGGTCAGCATCCAGGGCGGCGAGAACATCGTCGTCTCGATCCCCGGCGAGGCCACCCGCGCGCAGCTCGACCTCATCTCGCAGTCGTCGCAGCTGAGCATGCGCGTCGTGCTGGTCGCCGCCGAGGGCGCGCCCGCCCCGGCCGGGGACCCCGCCGCGGAGGACCCCGCCGCCGGCGACCCGGCGGCTGAGCCGGCGGACCCGGCCGCCGAGCCGGCGGAGCCGACGGACCCCGCCGCCGAGCCGGCCGACCCCGCGGCGCAGCCGACCGACGAGGCCGAGGGGGCGGCCGCCCCCGCGGCGCTGCGCCGGGACACCGCGCCCGAGCCCGCCGCCGAGCCGACCGGTGCCCCGGCCCCGGCCGCCCCCGAGGCCTCGCCCGCCCCGCCGACGCTGGCCGACGTCGCCACCCCGCGGCCCACCCCCGGGCCGGGCCAGCCCACCGACAGCCCCGCCACCCCGCCGGCCGACGCCAGCGACCAGGCGTGGCTGACCGAGGACGTCGGCCGCCTGTTCACCGAGCTGGACTGCTCGGACCCGGCCAACCTCGCCGGCGGCACCGGTGGCGCGGAGGACCCGGCGCTGCCGCTGGTCACCTGCTCGCAGGACGGCTCGGTCAAGTACGTCCTCGGGCCCGCGGAGATCCAGGGCACGCAGCTGACCGGCTCCTCGGCCCGCCAGGCCGTCAACCAGCAGGGCCAGCCCACCGGTGGCTGGGCCGTGGACCTGCAGTTCAACTCCGAGGGCGGCGACGCCTTCGAGGCGCTGACCGCGCGCATCAGCCAGCTGGAGCCCCCGCGCGACCAGTTCGCCGCCGTGCTCGACGGCCTCGTCGTCACGGCCCCCTCGGTCAGCGGCACCATCCCCGGCGGCCGCGCCGAGATCACCGGCAACTTCACCCAGGAGAGCGCCGACGCCCTGGCCCAGCAGCTGCGCTTCGGCGCGCTGCCGCTGTCCTTCGACGTGCAGTCCGAGGAGCAGCTGTCGGCGACCCTGGGCTCGGAGCAGCTGCGCAACGGCATCATCGCCGGCCTCGTGGGTCTGGCCCTCGTCGTGGCCTACTTCCTGATCCAGTACCGGGCCCTCGGCCTGGTGACCGTCACCGCGCTCGTCGTGGCGGCGCTGCTGAACTGGGGCGTCATCCTCCTGCTGAGCTGGCTGCAGGGCTTCCGCCTCAGCCTGGCCGGTGTGGCCGGCCTCATCATCGCCATCGGCACCACGGCTGACTCGTTCATCATCTTCTTCGAGCGCGTGCGCGACGAGATCCGCGAGGGCCGCGTGCTGGCGTCGGCCGTCGAGGCCGGCTGGCGCCGGGCGCGGCGCACGATCCTCATCTCCAACGCGGTCACCTTCATCTCCGCGGTCGTCCTGTACGTGCTGGCCGTGGGCAACGTGCGCGGCTTCGCGTACACGCTGGGCATCACCACGGTCATCGACCTCGTCGTCGTGGCCCTGTTCACGCACCCGGTCGTCGCGCTGCTGGCCCGCACGAGGTTCTTCGGCGGCGGGCACAAGTGGTCCGGGTTCGACCCCGAGCACCTCGGCTCCGTCGTCGCCCGCTCGGCGTGGCGGCACGGGCAGGTGCGCAAGACGGTCGCCCAGCTGCGCGCGGAGGAGCGCGAGAAGGCCCGCGCGGGCGCCGGCGGCGGCGGTGACCCCGGAGGGGGATCGGCGGACGACGGGACGGCGGGGCCGGACGGGCCGGCGGCGAGCGAGCGGGGGAACGCCTGATGGGCATGGCGCAGCTGGGCAACCAGCTCTACACGGGCGAGCGGTCCTTCGACTTCGTCGGGCGGCGCAAGCGCTCCTACCTGATCTCCGGGGCGGTGTTCCTGCTGTCCCTGGTGCTGCTGGTGGTGCCCGGGCTCACGTTCGGCATCGAGTTCGAGGGCGGCTCGGAGTTCCGCGTCAGCGGCGGCGCCGCCGCCGGCGAGCTGGTGGCCGAGGACGCGGTCCAGGAGGTCGTGCCCGGCACGGCCCCGCAGGTGACCACCGTCGGCCAGGGCGACGTGCGCGTGCAGACCGTCGAGCTGGACACCGCGCAGCTGGACGAGGTGCGCGCCTCCCTGGCGGAGGCCTACGACGTGCCGGTCTCGGACGTCACCTCCACCAGCATCGGGCCGAGCTGGGGCGCCAACGTGACGCGGCAGGCCCTCACGGCCCTGGTGGTGTTCTTCGCCATCGTCACGCTGGTCATGGCCGTCTACTTCCGGGCCCTGGCGATGGCGGGGGCGGCGATGCTGGCCCTCGTCCACGACCTGGTCATCAGCGCGGGGATATACGCGCTGGTGGGTTTCGAGGTCACCCCGGCGACCGTCATCGGCTTCCTGACGATCCTCGGCTACTCCCTCTACGACACGGTCGTCGTCTTCGACAAGGCGCGCGAGAACACCGACGCGGCCTTCCGCGACCGCGACCGCACCTTCGCCGAGGCCGCCAACCTGGCGATCAACCAGACGGTCGTGCGCTCGATCAACACCACGGTCGTGGCGATCCTGCCGGTGGCGGCGATCCTCTTCATCGGCGACTTCCTGCTGGGCGCGGGGACGCTGCGCGACATCAGCCTGGCGCTGTTCGTCGGCACGATCGTCGGTGCGGCCTCGTCGGTCTTCATCGCGACCCCGCTGCTGGTGGACCTGCGCCGGCGCGAGCGCGGGGTGCGCGCGCTGGACGCGGCGGTGGCCGAGCGCCGGGCCGCCGCGCCGGAGCCCGTGGGCGCCGGTCCGGCGGGCGGCGCGGCCGGCACCGGCGGCGCCGGCGGTCCCGCGTGAGCGGAGCACCGCCCCGGGGCGCCGGCGGTCCGGTGCCGGACGCCGAGCGCGTGGCGGCGCTGGTCGCCGCGCGGGTGCGCGACGTGGCCGACTTCCCGCGCCCGGGCATCGCCTTCAAGGACATCGCCCCCCTGCTGGCCGACGCGGCCGCCTTCGCGGCGGTGGTCGGGGCGCTGGCGCAGCTGGCCCGCGACCGCGGTGCCACGGCCGTGGCCGGCATCGAGGCCCGCGGCTTCATGCTCGCCGCCCCCGTGGCCGAGCGCAGCGGCCTGGGCTTCCTGCCGGTGCGCAAGGCGGGGAAGATGCCGCCGCCGGTGCTGCGGCGCGAGTACGAGCTCGAGTACGGCTCGGCGGCCGTGGAGCTGCGCAGCGACCTCGTCGGCGCCGGGGACCGGGTGCTCGTCGTCGACGACGTCCTGGCCACCGGCGGCACGGCCCGCGCGGCGTGCGACCTGCTGGAGGAGGCGGGGGCGCAGGTCGCCGGGGTGGCGGTGCTGCTGGAGCTGGCCGCGCTGGGCGGCCGGACCCGTCTCGCGGCGGACTGCACCGCCCTGCTCGTCCTCTGAGCCCGCCCGGCGCGGGGTCCGCATGGGTGGGTGACGCCCGCGCGGGACACCCGCGGCGGCCCGGCTCCTAGACTGGTCGGGATCGAGAGCGGAGGACGCCATGGCGGACGGCACCGACAGCACCGGCGTCGGCGTGCGCCCGGACCAGCCCGGGCCCGCCGGGTCCGCGCGCCCGGGCGCCGCGGACACCAGCGCCGCGACCGGCGCGGACCGGGCGGCGCCGCTGCCCGCCCCGGCCGAGCCCCTGGACCCCGGCGCTCGCCGCGGCCCGCGCCCGGCGGAACCGGCGCACACCGGGCCCGTGACGGCCGGCCGGATGCTCTCCCGGCTGGCGCGCTTCGGCCAGCACCGCCAGCCCAGCGTCTCCCCGGTGCTGGAGCCGCTGCTGCGCACCGTGCGGACCACCCACCCCAAGGCCGACCTGTCGGTGGTCGAGCGCGCGTTCCAGCGCGCCGAGCGCGCCCACGACGGGCAGCGCCGCAAGTCCGGCGACCCCTACATCACGCACCCCGTGGCGGTCGCCACGATCCTCGCCGAGCTGGGGATGACGCCCTCCACGCTGGCCGCGGCGCTGCTGCACGACACCGTCGAGGACACCGACTACTCCCTGGACGACCTGCGCCGCGACTTCGGCGACGAGATCGCCCTGCTCGTGGACGGCGTCACCAAGCTGGACAAGGTCACCTACGGCGAGGCGGCCCAGTCCGAGACGGTCCGCAAGATGATCGTGGCGATGGCCAAGGACATCCGCGTCCTGGTCATCAAGCTGGCCGACCGCCTGCACAACGCCCGCACCTGGCGGTACGTGTCCGCCTCCTCGGCCGAGCGCAAGGCGCGCGAGACGCTGGAGATCTACGCGCCGCTGGCGCACCGGCTGGGCATGAACACCATCAAGTGGGAGCTGGAGGACCTGTCGTTCGCGACGGTGTACCCCAAGCGCTTCGACGAGATCGTGCGCCTGGTCGCCGAGCGCGCGCCCGCCCGCGAGGAGTACCTGGCCGGGGTGCGCCACCAGATCGACGAGGACCTGCGGGCGGCGCGCATCCGGGCCACCGTCACCGGCCGGCCCAAGCACTACTACTCGATCTACCAGAAGATGATCGTCCGCGGCCGCGACTTCGCGGAGATCTACGACCTGGTCGGCGTGCGGGTCCTGGTGGACTCCGTGCGCGACTGCTACGCCGTCCTCGGCGCCCTGCACGCGCGGTGGAACCCGGTCCCCGGCCGGTTCAAGGACTACATCGCGATGCCCAAGTTCAACATGTACCAGTCGCTGCACACGACGGTGATCGGGCCGCAGGGCAAGCCCGTCGAGGTGCAGATCCGCACCCACCTGATGCACCGGCGCGCCGAGTACGGCGTCGCCGCGCACTGGAAGTACAAGGACGACGCGGGCACCCCGGGCAGCGGCCGCGGCGGGGAGATGACCTGGCTCAAGCAGGTCATCGACTGGCAGCAGGAGATGGCCGACCCGAGCGACTTCCTCGACTCGCTGCGCTTCGAGATCAACGCGAGCGAGGTGTTCGTCTTCACGCCCAAGGGCGACGTCATCGCCCTGCCGGCCGGCTCGACGCCGGTCGACTTCGCGTACGCCGTCCACACCGAGGTCGGCCACCGCACGATGGGCGCGCGGGTCAACGGCAAGCTCGTGCCGCTGGAGTCCGCGCTCGACAACGGCGACCTGGTCGAGGTGTTCACCTCCAAGGCCGACGGCGCCGGGCCCAGCCGCGACTGGCTGACGTTCGTCAAGAGCCCGCGGGCGCGCAACAAGATCCGCCAGCACTTCTCCAAGGAGCGGCGCGAGGAGGCCATCGACTCGGGCAAGGAGGCCATCGCCCGGGCGATGCGCAAGCAGCACCTGCCGCTGCAGCGCCTGATGTCGCACGACTCGCTCCTGCAGGTCGCCCGCGACCTGCACTACAGCGACGTGTCCGCGCTGTACGCGGCGGTGGGGGAGAACCACGTCTCCGCCCAGCACGTCGTGGACCGCCTCGTGGTGGCCGTCGGCGGTGAGGCCGCCGCCGAGGAGGACCTGGCCGAGTCGACCACGCCGGGCCGGGCGCCGCGCACCTCGCGCGGCGCGCACGACGCCGGGGTCGTCGTCAGCGGCAGCGGCGACGTGTGGGTGAAGCTGGCCCGCTGCTGCACCCCCGTGCCGGGTGACCCGATCATCGGCTTCGTCACCCGCGGGGCGGGGGTCTCGGTGCACCGCGCCGACTGCGACAACGTCGACCGGTTGCGCGAGGAGCCCGAGCGGATCGTCTCGGTGACGTGGGCCGACAGCGCCTCGCGCCTGTTCCTCGTGCAGATCCAGGTCGAGGCCCTCGACCGGGCCCGGCTGCTGTCCGACGTGACCCGCGTGCTGTCCGACAGCCACGTCAACATCCTCTCGGCGACGGTCAGCACGAGCCGGGACCGGGTGGCCCTGTCGAAGTTTTCCTTCGAGATGGCCGAGCCGAGCCACCTGGGGCACGTGCTGGCCGCCGTGCGGCGGGTCGACGGCGTCTTCGACGCCTACCGTGTCATGGCCTCGCGCCCGCGCACCTGACACCGCCGGCCCGGCCCGGCCGCCCCGGCTCACGCGGGGGCCGCAGCCGCACCGAGCGCGGCCCGCGCGGCGCGGACCCCGCGCCGGCGCCGCGCGCCGTCGGTGGCCTCGCGCACGTCGGCGGGTCCCAGGCTCTCCGGGCACGCGGCCAGCAGGGCCTCGCGCACCCGCACCGCCCGCCCGGGCGCCGTGCGCGCCACGTCCACCAGGGTGCGCGCGGGCGAGGTGACGAGCAGGCCGCCGAGCTCGAGGAGGTCGGCGCGCGCCGGACGGCAGCGGGTGCGCTCCACCGGCAGCCCGGCGCGGGCGGCCAGCACCTGCGGTCGCGGTCCGCCGGCCACCCACAGGCGCTGCGGGGCGTCGGCGGCCGCGCCCGCGTGCACCCAGGCCGCCGTGGGGCCGACGACCACCGCGCCCGCCCCGACGAGCAGGGCCAGGGCGCGGGCCCGGGTCGCCGCGTCCAGCGGTGCGCCGGCGGCGACGACCACGTCGCCCACCAGGACGCGCAGCAGGCCGTCGCGCACGTCGCGGGCCGTGCCGGCGCGCTGCGCGGGGACCGGTCGCCACGGCAGCACCGGGTCCGGTCCGTGCCCGCGCCGCAGGACCTCCCGCAGCCAGCGGTGCGGGTCGCCGGTCGCCGCCGGACCGGCGTCGGCGGGCCCGGGCGGAGGGTCGGTGGGGCGGGTGGTCGGGAGGGCGCCGGTTCCGTCGAGCACCCGCCCATCCCAGCCCACCGGTCACCGGCACCGCGCCGTCGGCCCGGCCGCCTGTGGACGGCCGGGCCGGGCGGTCCCTGGGGACCCCGGGGCTCAGCCCCGGACGTCGCGCAGCGTCGCCTGCGCGGCCTGCAGCCACTCGCGGCGGGTGCGCAGGGCCTCCTCCGCGCGGGCGAGGCGGCGGGCGTCGCCGCGGCTGCGCGCCTCCTCCACGTCCGCCTCCAGGTCGCGGATGGCCGCCTCCAGCTGCCCGGCCACACCGCTGGCGCGCGCCGTCTTCTCCGGGTCGCTGCGCCGCCAGCGGGCCTGCTCGGCGTCGCGCACGGCGTTCTCCACGGCCCGCAGGCGCGCCTCGATCCGCCCGAGGTCGCCGCGCGGCACCTTGCCCGCGACCTCCCAGCGGTCCTGCACGGCGCGCAGGGCGCTCTTGGCCGCGCCCAGGTCCTTGACCGGCAGGATGGCCTCGGCCTCGACGAGCAGCTGCTCCTTCACCTGCAGGTTGGCGCGGAACTCCTCGTCGACCTCGTCGTTGGCCGCGGAGCGGGCGGCGTAGAAGACGTCCTGCGCGGCGCGGAAGCGGTCCCACAGGGCGTCGTCGTCCTTGCGGCCCAGCCGCCCGGCCGCCTTCCAGCGGTCCATCAGCGTCCGGTAGGCGTTGGAGGTGCCGCGCCAGTCGGTGGAGGTGGACAGCGCCTCCGCCTCGGCGACGAGCTTCTCCTTCTCGGCGCGGATGCCGGCGCGCTGCTCGCCCAGCGCGGCGAAGTGGTGCCGGCGCTTCTTGTCGAAGGCGCTGCGGGCGTGGCTGAACCGCTTCCACAGCTCGTCCTCGCTGCGCTTGTCCAGCCGGCCCTCGCGCTGGGCGGCCTTCCACTCCTCGAAGAGGGTGCGCAGCCGCTCGCCGGACTGGCGCCACTGCAGCTTCTCCGGGTCCTGCTCGGCGATCCGCTCGGCCTCCTCGACGATCGCCGTGCGCGCGGTGCGCAGGCGCTCGCGGTTGGCGGCGCGGGCGCGGTCGGCGGCGGCGCGCGCCTCGTCGGCCACCGTGGCCAGGGCCTCCACGCGCGCGGCGAGCCCGTCGAGGTCCCCGACGGCGCGCGTCTCGGCGAGCGCGGTCCGCAGCCCGCTGACACCCGCGACGATCTCCTTGCCGCCCAGCTCGGTGCTGCGCAGGCGCTGCTCGAAGAGGTCGACCTGGGCGACGAGCTCCTCGTACTTGCGCACGAAGTAGGCCAGCGCCTCCCCGGGCGTGGCGTCGGGGTACTGCCCGACCTCGTGCTCGCCGTCGTGGCGGCGCACCCACACCGTGCCCGCCTCGTCCACGCGGCCGAAGGCGGCCGCGGCGTCGCGGTCGACGCTCGTGTGCGGCAGGTCGGCGGCGTGGTGCTCGAGGACGGCCGGGCCCGGAGCGGGCGCGGCGGGGGCCGCGGGGCGCGCGGCCAGGGCGGCGGGGCTGGGGGCGCGACGGGGGACCGGCCGCGGAGCGGGCGCGGCGGCCGTCTGCTCGGCGGCGGGCTCGGCCGTCTGCTCGGCGGCGGGCTCGGCCGTCTGCTCGGCGGCGGGCTCGGCCGTCTGCTCGGCCGCCTGCGCACCCGCGTCGGCGCCGGCGGTGCCCTCCGGCACGTCCTGCTCCCCGGACCCCTCCGCGGCTCCGCCGGGGCCGGTGGGCCCGTCGGGGACGCCGGTGGTGCCCTCTTCGGGCTCCGGGGTCGGGTCGGGGCGCTGGGTGTCCGGGACGTCCGCGGGGGACACCGGCTCCTGGGGGTGCTCGCTCACGCGGGCCAGTCTAGGTGCGGGACCCCCGGACGGCGCAGGCCCTGACGCGGTGTGCCGACGACCTCGCGCAGCGTCCGGGCCGCCGGACCGCCGGCACCGCCCCGGGAGCCCGCCGGGCGCCGCCCGCCGGAGGCCCTAGGCTCGCCCGGTGCTCGTGGAGTCCCTGGAGGCCACCGCGTTCGGGACCAACTGCTACGTGCTGGCCCCGCAGCGCGGCGAGGAGTGCGTCGTCGTCGACCCCGGCGTGGGCGTGGCCGACCGGCTGGCCGAGCTGCTGCGCCGGCACCGGCTGCGGCCCGCGGCGGTGCTGCTGACCCACGGCCACCTCGACCACGTGCACTCCGTGACCCCGGTGTGCGGCGCGCACGGGGTGGCCGCCACCGTCCACGCCGACGACCGGCACCGGCTGCGCGACCCGCTGGCCGGCCTGGGACCGCAGCTGCGGGCGGCGCTGGCCGCCTCGGGCGGCACGGGCCCCTGGCGCGAGCCCGACGACGTGGTCGAGGTCACCGACCGCACCCGCCTGGAGGTCGCGGGCCTGCGCGTGGACGTCTCGCACGCCCCCGGCCACACGGAGGGCTCGGTCCTCTTCTCCGTCGCCCGCCCCGGCGACAGCGACCTGCTGCTGGCCGGGGACGTCCTGTTCGCCGGGTCGATCGGGCGTACCGACCTGCCCGGCGGGGACCACCGGGCCATGCTGCGCAGCCTGCTGACCCGCGTCCTGCCCCTGGACGACGCCACCGACGTGCTGCCCGGCCACGGCCCGGCCACGACGATCGGGCGCGAGCGCCTCACCAACCCCCACCTCGTGCAGCTGGCCGCAGCTGCCGGAACGGAGCAGCAGTCCTGATGGCCGCGATGGCACGCCCCCGCCCGCTGTCCGGGTACCCCGAGCTCGGCCCCGCCGAGCGCATCGTCGAGCAGCGGGTGCTGGACACCCTGCGCGGGGTGTTCGAGCTGCACGGGTTCACCGGCATCGAGACCCGCGCGGTCGAGCCCCTGGCGCAGCTGCTGCGCAAGGGCGAGATCGACAAGGAGGTCTACGTCGTGCGCCGCCTGCACGAGGACCCCCGCGCGGGCGGCGTCCCGGCCGCCGAGGAGGACGGCGCCGCCGCGGCCGCGGACGTCCTGGCGCTGCACTTCGACCTGACGGTGCCCTTCGCCCGCTACGTGGTGGAGAACGCCGGGACCCTGCAGTTCCCGTTCAAGCGCTACCAGCTGCAGAAGGTGTGGCGCGGCGAGCGCCCGCAGGAGGGCCGCTACCGGGAGTTCCTGCAGGCCGACATCGACGTCGTGGGCCGCGACGTCCTGCCGTCCCACTACGAGGCGGAGATGGCCGCCGTCATGTCCGAGGCGCTGACGGCCCTGCCGCTGCCGGCGCTGCGCATGCAGGTGAACAACCGCAAGCTCATCGAGGGCTTCTACCGCGGGGTCGGCGCGGGCGACACCGCCGCCGTCATGCGGGCGGTGGACAAGCTCGACAAGGTCGGCCCGGACGGCGTGCGCGCCGAGCTGACCGCCGCGGCGAGCCTGACGGACGAGCAGGCCGGCGCGTGCCTGGCGCTGGCGGGGCTGTCCGGCTCCGACCCGTCCGTCCTGGACCGGGTGCGGGCCCTGGGCGTGTCCGACCCGCTGCTGGAGGAGGGGATCGCCGATCTCGGCGCGGTGCTGGAGGCCACGGCGTCGCTGACGTCCGAGCGCTTCTCGGTGGTGGCCGACCTCAGCGTGGCGCGCGGGCTGGACTACTACACGGGCACCGTCTACGAGACGCGCATGAGCGGTTTCGAGTCGCTGGGCTCCATCTGCTCCGGCGGCCGCTACGACGCGCTGGCCTCGGACGGGCGCTCGACCTTCCCGGGCGTGGGCATCTCCTTCGGCGTCACGCGCGCGCTGGTGCCGCTGCTGGGCCGCGGCCTGCTGCGCGCCTCGCGCAGCACCCCCACGTGCGTGCTCGTCGCGCTCGTCGACGAGGAGGGACGCGCCGCGGCTCGGCGCACGGCGGCGGCGCTGCGGGCGCGGGGGATCGCCGCCGAGGTGCACCCGGACGCGGCGAGGTTCGGCAAGCAGATCCGCTTCGCCGAGCGGCGCGGCATCCCGTTCGTGTGGTTCCCGGGCGCCGCCGACGGCGGCGGTGACCAGGTGCGCGACATCCGCTCCGGCGAGCAGGTCGACGCGGCCGCGGACGCCTGGGCGCCGCCCGCGGAGGACCTGCGCCCGCAGGTGCTGACCGGCTGAGCGCGCGCCGGCGCGGCGGGTCCGCCCCGGCTCGCCGAACCGGCGCCGCGGTGGTCTGCTCGGCGCGTGGGCAGCGGAGCCGGTGGGGCGGCCGCGCCGCGGGTCGAGCCGACGGCGGCGCGCTCGCGGGCGTGGATGACGTCCCGCCGGGTCCTGGTCCTGCTCCTCGTCGTCTTCGTGGTGCTCGGGGGCACCGGTCTGCTCGGCGTCCGGGACGCCGTGGCGCGAGCGTCCGGGGACGGGTGCTCCCTGGAGGTGCGCTACCCGCGCGTGGCCCGGGCGGGCCTCGACGTGCCGCTGCGGTACTCGGTCTCCTGCGACCGCCCGCTGCCCGCCCAGGTCGTCCTGGGCGTGAGCCAGGACTACGCGACGATGTTCGAGGCGCAGGGCTTCGCGCCCGAGCCCGAGAGCCAGTCCGGCGACGGGAGCACGACCTGGTTCACCGTCGCCGTCGAGCCGGGGTCGCGCGACCTGGTGCTCGACGTGGACACCTACGTGCAGCCGTCGAGCCAGCGCGGCCGCGAGGCGGAGGTGGTCCTCCGGCTGGAGGACCGCGAGGTGGCGCGCACCTCCTTCCGCACCACCCTGCTGCCGTGAGGAGGAGGCCGTGGAGATCGTCGTCCGGGCCGTCGTGGTGTTCGCGTTCCTGTGGCTGCTCACCCGCGTCGTGGGGCGCTCGACGCTGGGGGAGCTGACGACCTTCGAGCTGCTGCTCTTCGTGACCATGGGGGACCTCGTCCAGCAGGCGGTCACGCAGCAGGACTACTCGCTGACCGCGGGGCTGCTGGCGGTGAGCGTCTTCGCCGTCCTGACCATCGTCCTGTCGTGGACGACCTGGCGCTTCCCGAGCACCCGGCCCGTGCTGCAGGGGACACCGCTGGTCCTCGTGCGCGACGGTGAGCCGGTGCTGGAGGCGCTGCGCAGCGAGCGCCTGTCGCTGGACGAGCTGCTCGCCGCGGCGCGCCAGCAGGGGGTGCGCGGCTTCGCGGAGATCGACCTGGCGGTGCTGGAGGTCAACGGCCGCCTGTCCTTCTTCCGGCGCAGCGGGGTCCCCGGCGGCGGCGCGGGCGCGACCGAGCAGCCGCCGGCGGGGGCGTGAGCGGCGGCCCCGCCGCGCGGGCTCGTCAGCCGGGCGCGCCGGTCGTCGCGCCCGCGGGCCGGGGCCCGCGCGGGTGCGCCAGCGCGGCGAGGCGGCGCAGGTCCCCGGACAACCCGTCGGGCGCGCGGCCGCTGCGCCGGCCGCTGGTGAGGACGGGCTCGCCCGTCGTCGCCACGACCCGCCCGCCCGCGGCGGCCACGGCCTCCACGAGGGCGACGTCCTCGCCCACGGGCAGGTCGGGGAACCCGCCGGCCGCCAGGTAGCGGTCGGCGCGCACCCCCAGGTTGGCCCCGTGCACGTGCGGGTGGCCGTCCTCGCCGACACCGGCGCGGTAGGCGGCCAGCCAGCGCGCGGGCGGGCGGGCCAGCCGCACCGTGCCGCGCACGAGGTCGGCGCCGGCGGCGGCCAGCAGCAGCTGGTGGCGCAGCCACCCGGGGGGCACGCGGCTGTCGGCGTCGGTGCAGGCGATCCAGACGGCGGCGGGGTCGGTGGCGGGGTCGGTGCCGGGGTCGGTGCCGGGATGGGTGCCGGGTGCGGGCGGGGCGGTGGGGCCGGCCAGGGCGGCGCGCACGCCCGCCGCCCGCGCCGCCCCGGCGCTGCCGGCCGCCACCTGCACGACGCGGGCACCGGCCGCGGCGGCCACCGCGGCCGTGCGGTCGCGGCAGCTGTCGGCGACCACGACGACGTCCGCGGGCGTCCCGGCCAGTGCGACCGCGCGCTCCAGCGCGGCCAGGCACCGCGGCAGGCGCCGCTCCTCGTCGCGCGCGGGCACGACGACGAGGACCCGCGCCACCGGCGGGGCGGGAGGCCTCACGGGACGAGCCCGCCGGCCCGGGCGACGGAGACGGCCGGCACGGGCACGAGCACGTCGAGGAGGAAGTCCTCCTCGACGTGCGAGACGAGGACCTCCAGGCCCGGCTCGGCCCGCAGCACCCGGTGCACCTCGTCGCCGGTGACGGGCTGGTCGACCGAGCGGTGCCGCCAGTGGCAGGCCACGAGCACCCCGTCGTGGGCCAGCGCGCCGGCGGCCAGCGCCACCAGCCGGCGCACGTCGGCGTGGTCGCAGTAGTAGGCGACCTCCGAGAGGACGACGAGGTCCCAGCGCTCCTCCGTCCCCGGCGCGGCCGTCCCGGGGGCGCTCGCGGGCCACTGCCCGGGCACGGTGGCGGTCACGACCTCCACGGGCACCGGCTCCCCGCCGGGCAGCAGCGGCGGGTCCGCGGCCAGGCGCGCCCGGGCGCGCTCGACGACCGTGGCCGAGGCGTCGCAGGCCAGCAGCCGGTCGCTGCGCGCGGCCAGCTCGGCCGTCAGCACCCCGGTGCTGCAGCCGACCTCCAGCGCGCGGCGGAACCGCTGCCGCGGCAGGCAGGCCAGCAGCAGGGCCCGCTTGCGCTGCTCGTACCAGCGGTCCTGCACGCCCCACGGGTCCTCGTCGTGGTGGGCGTAGAAGTCGTCGAACCACGCCGCGCCCAGGGTCCCGGACGCCTCGGGGGCCCCGGGGGCCTCCGGGGCGAAGAACAGCTCCGCGGGCCGGGTGAAGTGCTCCAGCAGCCGGGCGGGCAGCAGCACCTCGTCGCCGGGCCGGTCGGACAGCGGCGCGACCTGGCTGACGTGCTCGGCCAGCGCGGAGCGCTTGCGCTCCAGCACCTGCGCGGGCAGCGGCAGGCGCAGGGCGCGGGCCCAGGGCAGGCGGGCGTCGCCGGGCTCGGCCCAGTGCCACGCCCACACCGGGTGGTGCAGCAGGCGCGCGCCGGCGGCCGCGGCGGCGCGCGCGGCGCCCTCACCGGCCGCGGCGTGGTCGGGGTGGCCGTCGCCGGTCCACACGCCCACGACGAGCGCTGCGGCGGCGTCGGGGGCGTCCGGGGCACCAGGGGCGTCCGGGGCACCGCCGGCGGGGGCGAGCAGGCCGGTGACGGCGGCGGCCACCGCGTCGACGTGCCCGGCCAGGGCGCCGTCGGGCAGGCCGAGGTGGTGCACGCGGGCGGCGGGGGCCAGCACGGCCACGGCGCGCCGGACCTCCTCGGCGCGCAGCTGCGCCAGCCGGGCCGGCGGGTGGGTGGGGGAGCAGGGGTGGGAGGCGTCGCCGTCGGTGGCGACGACGACGTCGACGCGGGCACCGGCGTCGGCGGCCGTGGCGATCAGCCCGCCCGCCCCGAGGGTCTCGTCGTCGGGGTGCGCGGCGACCACGACGAGGTGCTCCAGGCCGGCCAGGTCCACCGCGGGCAGCTCGTGCAGCCACGGCCACGCCGACCACCGCGCCGCGCTCGTGCCGGGACCGGAGGCCGTGAACCCCGGGACGCCGGGCTCCGCGCCGCCGGGCTCCGGGACGCCCCCGGTCACCGCGGCCACCCCGCCCCGCCGCCCACCGGGTCCTGCGCCGGGTCCTCCGCCAGGTCCTCCGCCAGGTCCTCCGCTAGGTCCTCCGCCAGGTCGCCCCCGAGCGCGGCCACGTCCCGCTCGGCGTGGTGCTGGCGCAGGTACACGGTCAGGTCCGCGACGCGGGCGGCGTGCTCGGCGTCCAGGGCCAGCGGCGCCGGGCCCAGCGCGTGCCCGGTGCGCGCCAGCACGGCCTCGGCGGCCGCGGCCACCACCGAGCGCGTGCGCAGCGCCAGCCGGGCACCCGCCGTCCCGGCCGCGCGGCCCGCGTCGACCTCGGCGGCGGCGTGCTCCAGCGCCAGCCGCGAGCGCCACAGGTCCAGGTCGTTCTCCCCGGCGTGCCAGCGGGCGAGCTGGTCCGGCTCGCGGGCGCCCGGGGCGGTCAGCGACCGGGTGAGGGCCGCGGCCACGGCGCTCGCCCCGCCGTACCAGCAGGCCGCCACACCGGCGCCGCCGTGCGCGAAACCGGGCCGGTGCAGGTACCAGCCGTCCTCGCCGACGGGCGTGGCCGCCACGTCGTCGAAGTCGACCGGGCCGCTGGCCACGGCCCGCAGGCCGCGCGCGTGCCAGGCACCCGGCACGACGCGCACGTCGGCGCCGCGCAGGGACACCGCGAACAGGCGCCGGCCGGTGGGGGTGCGGGCGGTGACGAGGGCGTGCGAGAGAGCGCCGGCCAGGGAGCACCACGGCTTGCGCCCGCTCAGCCGCCAGCCGGGGCCGTCGGGGCGGGCGTCCAGCCGGGTGCCGGCGGCCTCGGCGGCGAAGACGCCCCACGTGGAGCCGGGCGGGACCAGGTCGCCCGCACCGGCCTCGGCCAGCACCGCGAGGGCGTCGGTGTGGGCCTCCACGACCCGCGCGAGCGTCAGGTCGCGCGCGCCCAGCCGGGCCAGCTCCTGCCAGCGCTCCAGGGTGCGCCCGGCACCGGGCAGCGGCAGGTCGGAGCGGTCCACGGCCGCGGCCAGCGCCGCCGCCACGTGGGCCGCGTCGCCGGTGGCGTCCGGGCCGGCGGTCGCCCCGGGAGGCGCGGTCGGGTTCGGCGCGGGCTGCACGGTGGCCTCCGGTCCGGGCTGGTGGGCGCCGGGCAGCGGACCGGCGGCCGCGCGGGTGTCGACGGCTCCGCGACCGTAACCACGCCCGAGATCGGGCGCACGGCGAGCGCGGGCGAGGTGACCGTGCGCGACGGTTCACCCGAACGCCGCGCGGGCGCCGCTTCAGGTCCGACGCGGCGCGACCGAAGCACTGGGGGTCAGTGATGGACGGCGGCACCCGCGGTCCAGACCCTCCTCCGGAAGGACCACGCTCCATGGCCAACGTCGACGCCACCCTCAAGGCCGCCCTCGAGATCGACGGCGCGACCGCCGTCGCCCTCGTGGACTACGAGAGCGGCATGTCCCTGGGCCAGGCCGGTGGCGGCAACGTCGACCTCGACGTCGCCGCCGCGGGCAACACCGACGTCGTGCGCGCCAAGCTGCGCACGATGCAGCGCCTGGGCATCCAGGAGCAGATCGAGGACATCCTCATCACCCTGGGTACGCAGATCCACCTGATCCGCCTCATCCAGAGCCAGTCCGGCCAGGGCCTGTTCCTGTACCTGGTCCTGAAGAAGGACTCCTCGAACCTGGCCATGGCCCGTCGCCAGCTCACCATCCTCGAGCGCGACCTGGCCATCTGAGCCGCCCGCCGGGGTCCTCCGGCACGGCTCGGCAGGTCCAGGCACCGGGGCACCGCGCGCGGCGGCCCCGTCCACCCGTCCCACCCGCCGCGCCCGCGCGGCCCCCAGGAGGCAGCGCGTGAGCAGCCCCGTCAAGGTCGTCGTCACCGGCCCGTTCGGAGCCGGGAAGACGACGTTCGCCCGCTCGCTGTCGCCCGGTGGCCTGGTGACCACCGAGACCGGCGTCAGCGACGAGACCGCCGCCCTGAAGACGTCCACCACGGTGGCGCTGGACCACGCGAGCGTGGAGGTCGCGCCGCCGCCGGGCGCCGCCTGGCCGGCCCGCCGCGTCTCGCTGTTCGGCACCCCGGGCCAGGAGCGCTTCCGCTTCACGTGGGAGCTGCTGGCCCGCGGCATGGACGGCTACCTCGTCCTCGTCGACGCCAGCCGCTCGGCCAGCGTCGCCGAGGCCGCCGGCATCGTCGGCGCCTTCGCCCGCCTGGCGCCGGCCGTCCCCCGCCTGGTCGCCGTCAGCCGCTGGGAGCGGCCCGCGGCCACGCGCACCGCCCTGGCGCAGCTGCTGGGCACCTCCCCGCAGGCCCTCGTGGCCTGCGACCCCCGCGATCCGGCGCAGTGCACGGCCGTCCTGCAGGTCCTGCTGGACGGCGTCCACGTCCTGGCCACCCGCACCACCGCCCCCGCCCAGCCCGCCACCGACGGAGCACCCGCATGATCGTCAAGCAGCACGCCCTCCGGGTCTCGGCCACGCTGCGGCGCGAGATCGACGGCGTCCGCCGGGTCGTCATCGCCCGCACCGACGGCCTCGCGTTCGCCGACGACGGCCCCGAGCACGACCACGAGGCGACGGCCGCGATCACCGCCACCGTCCTGGGCATCGCCCAGCGCGCGGCGGCCTCCAGCGGGCTGGGGGACTTCCGGACCACCACGGTGCGCGGCGCGGACGGCTGCCTGGTCGTGCACGCGGTGGACTCCACCCACCTGCTCGCGGTCGTCACCGACCCGGCGGTCAACCTCGTGCTGCTGGACCGGGTGGCCGCCCGCCTCGTGGGCGACCTCGCCGGCGCCGAGGCCGGGGCGGTACCCGCCCGCTGACGCGGGTCCCGCCGGCCAGGTCCGCGGCCTCGTCCGCGGCGACGGCCCGCGGTGACGGTCCGTAGGATCGTCCGGGCGCGAGAGACGCGCCGGACGACCAGGAGGGACCCCCGTGCTCCGCACCCACGAGGCCGGCACGCTGCGCGCCGGCCACGCCGGCCAGACCGTCACCCTCACCGGCTGGGTGGCGCGCCGTCGCGACCACGGCGGGGTGGCCTTCCTCGACCTGCGCGACGCCTCGGGCGTGGTGCAGGTCGTCGCGCGCGACGAGGTCCTCGACGCCGGCGGGGCGCACGAGCTGCGCAACGAGTACTGCGTGCGCGTCACGGGCCGGGTGCGGGTGCGCCCGGAGGGCAACGAGAACCCGAACCTGCCCACGGGCGCCGTCGAGGTGGACACCGAGGCGCTGGAGGTCCTGTCCGAGGCCGCGCCGCTGCCCTTCCAGGTCGACGACCGCATCGACGTCGGCGAGGAGGTGCGCCTCAAGCACCGCTACCTCGACCTGCGCCGCAGCGGCCCCGCGGCCGCGCTGCGCCTGCGCAGCGCCGTCAACAGGGCGGCCCGCGAGGTCCTGGACGCGCACGCGTTCACCGAGGTCGAGACCCCGACCCTGACGCGCTCCACCCCCGAGGGCGCCCGCGACTTCCTCGTGCCCGCGCGCCTGGCGCCCGGGTCCTGGTACGCGCTGCCGCAGAGCCCGCAGCTGTTCAAGCAGCTGCTGATGGTCGCCGGCCTCGAGCGGTACTACCAGATCGCCCGCTGCTACCGCGACGAGGACTTCCGCGCCGACCGGCAGCCGGAGTTCACCCAGCTCGACGTCGAGATGAGCTTCGTCGAGCAGGACGACGTCATCGCCCTGGCCGAGGAGGTCCTGGCGGCGCTGTGGCGGCTGGTCGGCGTCGAGCTCACCCTGCCGCTGCCCCGCCTCACCTACGCCGAGGCGATGGCCCGCTACGGCAGCGACAAGCCCGACCTGCGCTTCGGCGTCGAGCTGACCGACTGCACGGAGTTCTTCTCCGGCACCTCCTTCCGCGTGTTCCAGGCCCCGTACGTGGGCGCCGTCGTCATGCCCGGCGGCGCCTCGCAGCCGCGCAAGGCGCTGGACGCCTGGCAGGACTGGGCGAAGCAGCGCGGCGCGCGCGGGCTGGCCTACGTCCTCGTGGGCGAGGACGGCGAGCTGTCCGGCCCCGTCGCCAAGAACCTGTCGGAGGCCGAGCGCGCCGGGATCGCCGCGCACGTGGGCGCCGCCCCGGGCGACTGCGTGTTCTTCGCCGCCGGCGCCGTCAACCCCTCCCGCGCCCTGCTGGGCGCCGCGCGCGGGGAGGTCGCCCGCCGCTGCGGCCTCGTCGACGAGGCCGCCTGGGCGTTCACGTGGGTCGTCGACGCGCCCATGTTCAAGCCGACCGCCGAGGACGACGACGTCGCGATCGGCACGGGCGGCTGGAACGCCGTGCACCACGCGTTCACCGCCCCCAAGCCCGAGCACCTGGCGACGTTCGACACCGACCCGGGGTCGGCGCTGACGAACGCCTACGACATCGTCTGCAACGGCAACGAGATCGGCGGCGGCTCGATCCGCATCCACCGCCGCGACGTGCAGGAGCGCGTGTTCTCCGTCATGGGGATCGACGCGGCGTCCGCCCGCGAGAAGTTCGGGTTCCTGCTCGACGCGTTCTCCTACGGCGCCCCGCCGCACGGCGGCATCGCGTTCGGCTGGGACCGCATCGTCGCCCTGCTGGCCGGTGCGGACTCCATCCGCGAGGTCATCGCGTTCCCCAAGTCCGGCGGCGGTTTCGACCCGCTGACCTCCGCGCCGGCGCCCATCACGGCGCAGCAGCGCAAGGAGGCCGGGGTGGACGCGAAGCCCGAGCAGAAGCCCGAGCAGAAGGCCGGGTCGACGTCCGGGCAGCGCGCGGGCGAGCGGACGGGCGCCTGAGGGCTCCCGCCCGCGCCGCCGCCGCCGCGGGGGCGGCGGCGCTCGCCCTGGCGCTGCTGACGTCGGCGGTGCTGCGCGGCGCGACGGCGGGGCTGGACGGGCCCGTCTCCCGGGCCGCCGTGCGCGCGGCCGAGGGCGCCGGGGGCCTGACGCGCGCCGCGCAGGTCGTGGAGGCGCTCACGCAGCCGGGCTGGGTGTACCTGGCCGGGCTGGTGGCGCTCGTCGCGGCCGTCCGGGCGGGGCGGGCCCACCGGGCCCGGTGGGCGCTGGGCGCGGGGGTGCTGGCCTCGCTGGCCAGCCCGCTGCTGAAGGCGCTGGTGGGCCGCGAGCGCCCCGCGCTGGAGGCCGGCCTGACCACCGCGGGCGGCGGGGCGTTCCCCTCCGGGCACGCCGTCGGCTCGGCGACGGTGGTGCTCCTGCTGCTCCTGCTGCCGCCCGCGCCGTCGCGGCGCACCGCGGCGCTGCGCTGGGCGGCGGGCGCGGTGTTCGCGCTCCTGGTGGGCGCCGACCGCGTCTGGCTGGGCGCGCACTGGCCCACGGACGTGCTGGGCGGCTGGCTGCTGGCGGTCGCGCTGGTGGCCGGTGCCCGCGCCGCGGCGGACCGGGGAGCGGACCGGGCGCTGACGCGTCCCGCGCCGGAGGGGTGAGGCGGCTCACGTCACCGCCCGTCACACCGCTGGGCCTTCCGGGGACGGGCTGGTCCGATCGGGTGGTGCTGGCGCGTGCCGCGTAACGCCGCGGGCCCTGATCGCGAGGAACTCCCGGGCGTGCTCCAGGCTCCCGCGCCGAGGATTCCCCGCCGGGTCCGGTCCAGCGCAGAACCGTTGCGCTGCAACAGCCTGGTCGACGAGACCGGGGAGGCGCGACCTGCTCGGGGCGTGCGCGCCCGGCGGCGCCGGCGGGGTGGCCGGACGGTGGTGCGGGGCGCTCCTCACCGAGCGTGATGTGGTGGGGGCGGGGTCAAGGCGGGCCGGGGCGGCCCCGAAACCCCTCTCAGCAACGTTCCCCCCACTTGCACGCCGAGAGGAAACACTCGTGGACGACCAGCGCCCCGCCGAGCACCGCCCCTCCCGCACCACCCGCCGCCAGGCCCGCGCCGAGGCCCGCCCCGTCCGCCGCTGGCCGGCCGCGCTGGGCGCGAGCGTCGTGACCGCCGCCCTCGCGTTCTCGATGGCCCCCGCGACCGCGAACGTCGCCGCCGGCATCTTCGACCTGGGGCGCGGCGCGACGCTGACGTCGGCCAACGGGTCCGTCTTCACCGTGACCGTGAAGGACGACGGCGCCCTCGTCACGGCCCGCAAGTCCGGCCCCACCCCGACCGCCACCCCCACCGCGACGCCCACGGCGACCCCCACGCCCACGGCCACCGCGCCGGCCCTGGCCGTCACCGCCAAGGCCGCCGGCACCAGCTCCGTGACGGTCTCCTGGGACACGACCCTGACGCAGGCCACCTACGGCCGCGACGGCGTGGACGCCGGCGGCAGCGGCGCCTGGACCTCCGCCCCCGGCGTGAAGTCCCCGCAGACCCTGACGAACCTCAAGCCCGGCACGCGGTACAACGTGACCGTGGCGGGCGTCCTGGGCGGCAAGCAGGTCACCCGCACCGTGGCCGTCACGACCGCCTCCACCTCCACCGGCACGCCCACCACGTCCCCGACCGCTCCGGCCCCCTCGCCGACGGCCACGCCGTCGCAGCCGGCCGCGACCACCGGCGACTTCAAGGCCACCACGATCGGCGCGTCCGTCACCGGCGCCGCGAACGGCGACTTCAACCGCTGGACCGGCACCAAGCACGGCCTGTACGCCACCTGGGCCGACAACGGCAAGGTGTGGGGCATCGACACCGCCAGCAGCGAGTACGGCGCGAACAGCGTCTCGCGCCTGGGCGACTACGACCTGGACATCGCCACCCAGCACAAGATCGCCAACTGGGGCAGCCCGGGCGTCGACAGCGCGCTGGAGAACACGTTCCGCGAGATCAAGACCAAGTGGGGCAGCCGCCAGGGCACCGTCTACATCCGCCCGTTCCACGAGTTCAACGGCAGCTGGTACAACTGGTCGGTCCGCAACGCCACGGACCAGGCGAACTTCGTGAAGTACTGGCAGAACGTCGTCCACCCGAAGTTCGAGGGCGTGTTCGGCACCGACAAGCGGTTCAAGCTGGTGTGGTCGCCCAACCGCGACTCCTCCACCACGCTCGACGTGCGCAAGTCGTTCCCGGGCGCCAAGTACGTCGACGCGATCGGCGTGGACTACTACGACTTCTCCAAGGCCAACGACGAGGCCAAGTGGGCCGCGGAGGTGAACCGCACGCAGAACGGCGGGCCGGTCGGCATCGCCGCGTGGGACTCCTTCGCGCAGTCGCAGGGCGTGCCGTGGTACCTGCCCGAGTACGGCGTCCAGTTCGGCGACAACGCCTTCTTCCTGGGCAAGGTCCTCGACTTCATCAAGGCCAACCGCTACGACGGCACCGGCGACCCGGCCGGCAAGGCCCTGGGCGCCGCGTGGCACAACCTGCAGGGCACCTCGCCGGACCCGAACGCCGGCGGCGACTTCTTCGTCCAGCGCGGCGGCAGCGACTACTCCGGCCGCCCGCGGACGGCCGCGCTGCTGCGCACGTGGGTGAAGGACAACCCGTGGCTGCGCCAGGCGCGCTGACCCCGCGGACCTGAGACCGTCCGCCCCGCGCGGACCGCGGCGCCCCGTCCGGGAACTCCCGGGCGGGGCGCCGTCGTCGTGCCGGACGCCGCTCAGCCGCGCGTCAGCTGCCGGCGGCGGGCTTGAGGACGTACCCGGCGCCCCGCACGGTGTGGATCATCGGTGGGCGGCCGGCGTCGATCTTGCGGCGCAGGTAGGAGATGTACAGCTCGACGATGTTCGCCTGCCCGCCGAAGTCGTAGTTCCACACCCGGTCCAGGATCTGCGCCTTGGACAGCACCCGGCGCGGGTTGCGCATGAGGTAGCGCAGCAGCTCGAACTCGGTGGCCGTCAGCCGCACCTCGGTGCCGGCGCGGGTGACCTCGTGGCTGTCCTCGTCCAGCAGCAGGTCGCCCACCGCCAGCAGCGGCTCGCGGCCCGCGGCCGTCAGGCCCGAGCGGCGCAGCAGGCTGCGCAGCCGCGCGACGACCTCCTCCAGGCTGAACGGCTTGGTGACGTAGTCGTCCCCGCCGGCGGTCAGGCCGGCGACGCGGTCCTCGACCGCGTCCTTGGCGGTCAGGAACAGGACCGGGACTTCGCTGGCGTCGGCGCGCAGGCGCCGCAGCACCTCCAGGCCGTCGATGTCGGGCAGCATGATGTCCAGCACGACCGCGTCGGGGCGGAAGTCGCGCGCGGCGCGCACCGCGTCCAGGCCGTTGCCCGCGGTCCGCACCTGCCAGCCCTCGTAGCGCAGGGTCATGCTCAGCAGCTCGGACAGCGTCGCCTCGTCGTCGACCACGAGGACGCGCAGCGGGGTGCCGTCGGGCCGGGTGAGCTCCGCGCGACGGCCGGTGGTGGGAGCGGTCATCGGGCCATGGTCGCGCTGTGAGCCGCCTGTCCGCGGGGAAACGGCTGTGCGCGACCTGTGCGTCTGCGCGCGGGTCCTCCGGACGGCCCAGCGGGACGGCCGCGCCGGGGGAGCTGGGTACCGTCGGCGCCGTGGCCGACCTGTTCACCCCCGACGACGAGGCCGACGACCCGGGCACGACCGCCGGTGCGGGAGCGCGCGTCCCGGCGGTGCTGGCCGGGGCGCCGCTGGCGGTGCGGATGCGCCCGCGCACCCTCGACGAGGTCGTCGGCCAGCAGCACCTGCTGCGCCCCGGCTCCCCGCTGCGGCGCCTGGCCTCCGACGGCGACCTGGGGCGCGCCGGCCCGGCCTCGGTGGTCCTGTGGGGGCCGCCGGGCACCGGCAAGACGACCCTGGCGCACGTGCTGGCCCGCTCCGGCGGCCGGCGCTTCGCCGAGCTGTCCGCCGTCACCGCCGGCGTCAAGGACGTGCGCCGCGTCGTGGACGAGGCCCGCGAGGCCCGCGACCTGCACCGGCGCCAGACCGTGCTGTTCCTCGACGAGATCCACCGCTTCACCAAGGCGCAGCAGGACGCCCTGCTGCCGGGGGTGGAGAACCGCTGGGTGGTGCTCGTGGCCGCCACGACGGAGAACCCGAACTTCTCCGTCGTCACCCCGCTGCTGTCGCGCTCGCTGCTGCTGACGCTGCGGCCCCTGGAGGCCGCCGACGTGCGCGGCCTGCTGCTGGCCGCGGTCGCCGACCCGCGCGGGCTGGCCGGCGAGGTCGAGGTCACCGAGGAGGCCCTGGAGCACCTGGTGCGGGTGGCCGACGGGGACGCCCGGCGCGCGCTGACCGCGCTGGAGGCCGCCGCGGGGGCCGCCTTCGACACCCCCGACGAGGAGGACGCCCCCGACGGCGGGACCACCGCGGCGGCGCAGGACGGTGACGCGCTCCCCGCGCGGCCCGTCGTCGCGCTGGCCCACGCCGAGCGCGCGCTGGACCGCGCGGCGGTGCGCTACGACCGGGCCGGCGACCAGCACTACGACGTGGCCAGCGCCCTCATCAAGTCGATGCGCGGTTCGGACGTGGACGCGGCGCTGCACTACCTGGCGCGGATGCTGGAGGCGGGGGAGGACCCGCGCTTCATCGCCCGCCGCGTCGTCATCGCCGCCTCCGAGGACGTCGGGATGGCCGACCCGTCGGCGCTGCAGACCGCGGTCGCCGCGATGCACGCGGTGGCGCAGATCGGGATGCCGGAGGCGCGGATCGTCCTCGCGCAGGCGGTCGTGCACAACGCCACGGCGCCGAAGTCGAACGCCGCGTACAACGGCATCAACGCGGCCGTGGCGGACGTGCGCGCGGGCCGCGGCGGCGCGGTCCCGGCGCACCTGCGCGACGCGCACTACGCGGGCGCCTCGCGCCTGGGGCACGGGCGCGGCTACGTCTACCCGCACGACGTGCCGGCGGGGGTGGCCGCGCAGCAGTACCCGCCGGACGAGCTGGTCGGGCGCGACTACTACGTCCCCACCGACCGCGGGTTCGAGGAGCGGCTGCGCGAGCGGGTGGCCCGGCTGCGCCGCGTCGTCCGCGGCCGCTGAGCGCTAGCGTCGCGCCGTGCCCGGACTCGCCGCCCGCGTCGCCCGCCTCCTGTCCCCGCTCGTGCGCGCGGGGGGCCGGGCCGCGCTGCGCGAGCTGGAGCGCCGCGACCCCGCGCCCGCCCCGGCTCCCGCGCCCCGTCCGTCCGCGGCGCCCGGCCCGCCGCGCGGCGCGGTCGAGCACCGCGGCCCGCTGCGCGTGGAGTACGCCCCCCGCGCCGACGGCCGCCCCGACCCCGGCGAGGTCGTCTGGGCGTGGGTGCCGTTCGAGGAGGGCGACGGGCGCGGCAAGGACCGCCCCGTCCTCGTCGTCGGCCGCGACGGCGACGGGGACGGCGACGACCTGCTCGTGCTGGCGATGAGCAGCCGCGACCACGACGAGCCCGCCGCGGCCGCCGGCGACACCCGCCACGGGCGGCAGTGGGTGGACGTGGGCAGCGGGGCCTGGGACCGGCGCGGGCGCCCCAGCGAGGTGCGCGTGGACCGGCTGCTGCGCGTGGCGGCCGCCGACGTGCGCCGGGAGGGGGCGGCCCTGGACCGCGGGCGCTTCGAGGAGGTCGCCGCCCGGGTGCGGGGCGTCCACGGCGGCTGAGCGCCGGGTGCTGAGCGGCGGGTAGTGTCGAGGGCCGACCCGGCGGGTCGCCCGCAGCACCCCGCACGCACAGCCAGCAGACGCAGGAGGCACGTCCGATGCAGACGGCAGAGATCCGTCGCCGGTGGCTCGACTTCTTCGAGCGCCAGGGGCACGCGGTGGTCCCCAGCGCCTCGCTGGTCTCCAGCGACCCGAGCCTGATGTTCACCGTCGCCGGCATGGTGCCGTTCATCCCGTACCTGACCGCCCAGGTGCCCGCGCCGTACCGGCGCGCCACCAGCGTGCAGAAGTGCCTGCGGACCCTCGACATCGAGGAGGTCGGCAAGACCACCCGCCACGGCACGTTCTTCCAGATGAACGGCAACTTCTCCTTCGGCGACTACTTCAAGCGCGAGGCCATCGCCTTCGCCTGGGAGCTGCTGACCACCCCGCAGGAGCGCGGCGGCTACGGCTTCGACCCGCAGCGCCTGTGGGCGACCGTCTACCACGACGACGACGAGGCGTACGCGCTGTGGCGCGAGATCGGCATGCCCGCCGAGCGCATCCAGCGCCGCGGCAAGGCCGACAACTACTGGAACACCGGCCAGCCCGGCCCCGGCGGGCCCTGCTCGGAGATCTACTACGACCGCGGTGCGCAGTTCGGCGCCGACGGCGGCCCGGAGGCGGACGAGGACCGCTACCTGGAGATCTGGAACCTCGTCTTCATGCAGTACCAGCTGTCGGCGGTGCGCTCGAAGACGGACTTCGACGTCGCCGGCGAGCTGCCCGCCAAGAACATCGACACCGGCATGGGCCTGGAGCGCGTCGCGTTCCTGCTGCAGGGCGTCGACAACATGTACGAGATCGACGAGGTGCGCCCCGTCCTGGACCGGGCCGCGCAGCTGTCCGGCAAGCGCTACGGCGCCGACCACGAGGACGACGTGCGCCTGCGGGTCGTCGCCGACCACGTGCGCAGCGCGCTCATGCTCATCGGCGACGGCGTCGTCCCCGGCAACGAGGGCCCCGGCTACGTCCTGCGCCGCCTCATCCGCCGCGCGGTGCGCGCCGTGCGGCTGCTGGGCGTGGAGGAGCCGGCGATGCCGCACCTGCTGCCCGCCTCGATGGAGGTGATGAGCGCCTCCTACCCGGAGCTGCGCCGCGACTTCGCGCGCATCGCCGCGGTCGCCGACGCCGAGGAGGAGGCGTTCCGGCGCACCCTGGTCGCCGGCACGTCCATCTTCGAGACGGCCGTCGCGCAGGCGCGCGGCGCCGGGTCGACGACCCTGAGCGGCGAGCGGGCGTTCGCGCTGCACGACACCTACGGCTTCCCCATCGACCTCACCCTGGAGATGGCCGCCGAGGCCGGGGTGGACGTCGACGAGCGGGGCTTCCGCCGCCTCATGGCCGAGCAGGTCGACCGCGCCAAGGCCGACGCGCGCGCAAAGAAGACCGGCGGGGTGGACCTGTCCAGCTACCGCACGACGCTGGAGGGGCTGTCCGGCGGCCCGGTCGTCTTCACCGGCTACGAGCGCGCCGAGGGCGACGCGGACGTCCTCGTCCTGCTGCGGGGCGGGGTCAGCGCGCCCAGCGCGCCGGCGGGCACCGACGTCGAGGTCGTCCTGGACCGCACCCCCTTCTACGCCGAGGGCGGTGGCCAGCTGGCCGACCACGGCACCATCACCACCGCCTCGGGGGCGCGCGTGCGCGTGGACGACGTGCAGCAGCCCGTGCGCGGGCTGTACGTGCACCGGGGCACGGTGGAGGCCGGCGAGGTCGTCGTCGGCGACCGCGCCCACGCGCAGGTGGACGCGGTGCGCCGCCGCGCGGTCAGCCGCGCGCACACCGCCACCCACCTCGTGCACCAGGTCGTGCGCGAGCACCTGGGCGACACCGCGACCCAGGCCGGCTCGGAGAACGCCCCCGGGCGGCTGCGCTTCGACTACTCCTCCACCGCGCAGGTGGGCGCCGACCTCGTGCGCGACATCGAGGGCGTCGTCAACGAGCGCGTGGCCGACGACCTGGAGGTCAGCGCCACGGTCACCGACCGCGAGACCGCGCTGCGCTCGGGGGCGATGGCGCTGTTCGGGGAGAAGTACGGCGACCGCGTGCGGGTGGTCTCCATCGGCGGGGACTGGTCCAAGGAGCTGTGCGGCGGCACGCACACCCTGACCTCCCAGCAGGTGGGGCTCGTCTCGATCGTCTCCGAGGGCTCGATCGGCTCGGGCGCGCGGCGCATCGAGGCCCTCGTCGGCACCGACGCCTACGCGTTCCTCTCGCGCGAGCACCTGCTGGTCAGCCAGCTCACCGACGTCGTCAAGGCGCGCCCGGAGGAGCTGCCCGAGCGCGTCGGCGGGCTGATCGCCCGGCTGCGCGACGCGGAGAAGGAGATCGCCCGGCTGCGGGCGGGGCAGGTGCTGGCCGCGGCGCCGCAGGTGGCGGCCGCCGCCCGCGACACCTTCGGCGTCAGCGTCGTCGCCCACGACGCCGGCCCGGCCTCCGCCGAGGACCTGCGCACCCTCGTGCTGGACGTGCGCGGGCGCCTGGGCAACGAGCGGCCCGTCGTGGTCGCCGTCGCCGGCGTCGCCAAGGACCGCCCCGTGGTCGTCGTGGCCACCAACGAGGAGGCGCGCCGCTGGGGCGTCAAGGCCGGTGAGCTGGTGCGCGGCGCCGCGCAGGTCCTCGGCGGCGGGGGCGGCGGCAAGGACGACCTCGCCCAGGGCGGCGGGCAGGACCCGGCGCGCGTCGCCGACGCCCTCGCGGGCATCGAGCACGCCGTCGGCCAGCGCGTCACGGGCTCCTGAGCGGCCCGGCGATCCCCTGACCGGTACCTGACCCGCACCCACGTCGACGGAGAGGCACCGCACGAGTGCGCAGCGGAGTTCGACTCGCCGTCGACGTGGGATCGGTCCGCGTCGGCCTCGCGGCGTGCGACCCTGCGGGGGTGATCGCCTCACCGGTGCGGACGCTGGCCCGCGACGAGCGCCGCGGCAGCGACGTGGCCGAGGTGGCCGCCGAGGCCCGCGAGCGCGGGGCCGTGGAGGTCGTCGTCGGGCTGCCGCTGTCCCTGGACGGCGGCGAGGGCCCCGCGGCCCAGCGGGCGCTGGCCTACGCCGGGCGGGTCGCGGCCGCCGTGGCGCCGGTACCCGTGCGGCTGGTCGACGAGCGGCTGAGCACCGTCGACGCCCACCGGGCGCTGCACGCGGCCGGGCGGCGCGAGCGCGACTTCCGCGCCGTCGTCGACCAGGTGGCGGCCGTGGTGCTCCTGCAGGCCGCGCTGGACGTCGAGCGCACCAGCGGCCGCCCGCCCGGGCGGGTCGTGGGGGAGCGGACCCGCCCGCCGCGCAAGCCGCGCCACCGGGGCGGCGGCGGGGGCGGCGGCGCAGGCACCGCGCCCGCGACCGGCACCACCAGCAGCTCGAGCACCGGCACGGACGCCAGGGAGGGCGAGGACTCGTGATGGACCTGACGGACCTGCCGGGCTCGCAGCAGCCCGACGCCGCCGGCCGGCGCCGCCGCCGGGTGCGCCGCCGGCGCACCGCCGTGGCCGTGGTCCTGTCCCTGGCCGTCCTCGGCGGCGGGACCGCCGCCGCCTGGAGCACCCTGGAGCCCGTCGTCAGCGGCTTCCTGGAGAGCGACGACTTCGAGGGCGAGGGCACCGGCGAGGTGGACGTGCGGGTGATGGCCGGCGACAGCGGCCGCGCCATCGGCCGCACCCTGGAGGAGGCCGGTGTCGTCAAGACCACCACCGCCTTCGTGTCCGCCGCCTCCGCCCAGCCGGACATGGCGACCATCCAGCCGGGCACCTACCGGCTGCGCGAGGGCATGTCCGCGGCCTCCGCCGTCGCGCTGCTGCTCGACCCCGCCTCCCGCGTCACCACCCGCCTGACGGTGCCCGAGGGGCGCACCGCGGCGCAGGTCCTGGACCTCGTCAGCTCCGAGACGCCCATCGACCGCGCCCAGCTGGACGCCGCGCTGGCCGACCCGGCCGCCCTCGGCCTGCCCGCCTCGGCGCAGGGGAGCGTCGAGGGCTACCTGTTCCCCGCCACCTACGAGGTGAACCCGGACGAGACGGCCGCCGAGCTGCTGCGGCAGATGGTGGGCCAGACCGTCCGCGTGCTGGCCGAGCTGGGCGTGCCCGCCGAGCGCGAGCGCGAGGTCGTCACCACCGCCAGCATCGTCGAGCGCGAGGTGCGGACGCCGCAGGACATGTCCCGCGCCGCCCGCGTCATCGCCAACCGGCTCGCCGACGGCATGCCGCTGCAGATGGACTCCACCGTCGCCTACGCCAACCGCGACTGGGCGACGACGACCACCACGGCCGAGCAGCGCGCGATCGACTCCCCGTACAACACCTACCGCTACCCGGGCCTGCCCGCCGGACCAATCAGCAACCCCGGCGCCGACGCGCTGCGCGCCGCGCTGGACCCGGAGCCCGGCCCCTGGCTGTTCTTCGTCACGGTGGACCTCGACACCGGCGAGACGCGCTTCGCGGCCACCGAGCAGGAGCACTTCGCCAACGTGGAGCTCTTCCGCGCCTGGCTGCGGGAGAACCCGGAGTGACAGGGGTGAGCGGGGCGACGGCGGAGCCGGCGGGCGGGGCGCGGCCGTGAGGGCCGCCGTGTGCGGGTTCCCCATCCAGCACTCCCTCTCGCCCGCGCTGCACCGCGCCGCCTACCGCGCCCTGGGCCTGGACGACTGGGAGTACGACCTGCTGGAGGTCGACGAGGAGCGCCTGCCCGCCGTCGTCGGCGCCCTGGACGCCTCGTGGGCCGGCCTGTCGCTGACGATGCCGCTGAAGCAGGCCGTGGTGCCGCTGGTCGACGAGGTCAGCGACTTCGCCCGCGCCGTGGGCGCCGTCAACACCGTCGTCGTGCAGCCGCGCGTGGACCGGCGCGGCGTGCCCGGCCGGCGCGGGGTGCGCCTGCGCGCGGAGAACACCGACGTCATCGGCCTGGTGACGGCGCTCGCGGAGGCGGGTGCCGAGCGCGTCGAGCGCGGTGTCGTCCTCGGCGGCGGCGCCACCGCCCGCTCCGCGCTGGTCGCCCTGCTGCAGGCCGGCTGCCGCCGCCCCGTGGCCGTCGTGCGCAGCCCCGCGCGCGCCGCCGAGCTGCGCGGCGTCGCCGCCCGCCTGGGCGGGGAGGTCGAGATCAGGGGCTGGGACGAGCTGCCGGTGGCGCTGACCGGGGACGTCGTCGTCTCCACCGTGCCCGTCGGCGGGTCCGGGGACACCGCCGACGCCCTGCTGGGGGCGTTCCGGCCGCTGTGGTGGCCGCTGCTGCTGGACGTCGTCTACGCGCCGTGGCCGACCCCGCTGGCCGGCCGCTGGGGCGGCACCGTCGTCGGCGGCTTCGAGATGCTGCTGCACCAGGCGGTGGCGCAGGTGGAGCTCATGACGGGGCGCCCGGGGCCGGTGGAGGCCATGCGCGCCGCGGGGACCGCGGCGCTGGAGGCCCGCGCCCGCGCCTGAGCGCCCGGGCGCGTCGTACCCCTCAAGACCGGGCCCCGACGGGCCGACACCTCTCCTGCGAGCGCTGACCGGCAGCGCTGCTGCGCCGTGGCCAGGCGCGCGGAGGGGAGCGAGATGAACGACCCGGGGCAGCACCGTCCGTCGGTGGAGCCGTACGTGCCGGTCAACGTGCGTCCGGACGAGGACGGCGTCCCGCGCCGGCGCGAGGTCAGCGAGATCCTCGCCCGCCTCAACCCGCCCGCGACCCCCGCCGCCGCTCCCGCCGTCCCGCAGGTCGCGCCCGCGCCCGCCGTGCCCGTGCAGGCCGGTCCCGCGGACACGTACGCGCTCGCGCCCGCCCCGCTGGCCCCCGTCGCCGACCCCGCGCCCCTGGTCACCAGCGGCGGCGAGGTGGAGACCGCCCCGCCGAAGGTCAACGACGTCCTCGTGGCCGCCCTGGCCGCCGGCGCCTCCGACATCCACCTGACGTCGGGCGCCGCGCCCACCGTGCGCCTGTCCGGTGAGCTGAGCCCGCTGGAGGGGTTCGGCAAGCTCGCCGCGAACGACCTGCAGCAGATGGTGTACGCCGTCCTCACCCAGAAGCAGCGCGAGCAGTTCGAGGCCAACCTCGAACTGGACTTCGCCTACCAGGTGCCCGGGCACTCGCGCTTCCGCGTCAACGTGTACCGCCAGCGCGAGTCCGTCGGCGCCGCGTTCCGCCGCATCCCCTTCGAGATCAAGCCGCTGGAGGACCTGGGCGTCCCGCCCGTCGTCGGCTCGTTCGCCTCGATGCAGCGCGGTTTCGTCCTCGTCACCGGCCCCACCGGCTCCGGCAAGTCCACGACGCTCGCCTCGATCGTCGACCTGGCCAACCGGACCCGCAAGGACCACATCATGACGGTGGAGGACCCGATCGAGTTCCTGCACCGCCACAAGGGCTGCCTCATCAACCAGCGCGAGGTGGGGGAGGACACCAAGAGCTTCGCCAACGCGCTCAAGAGCGTCCTGCGCCAGGACCCCGACATCATCCTCGTCGGCGAGATGCGCGACCTGGAGACCATCTCCGTCGCCCTGACCGCCGCCGAGACCGGCCACCTCGTCTTCGGGACCCTGCACACGCAGGACGCCGCGCAGACCATCGACCGCGTCATCGACGTGTTCCCCCCGCACCAGCAGCAGCAGATCCGCGTGCAGCTGGCCGGGGCCATCCAGGGCGTCGTGTGCCAGACGCTGTGCAAGCGCGCCGACGGCCGCGGCCGCGTCGTCGCCACCGAGGTGATGGTCGCCACCCCGGCGATCCGCAACCTCATCCGCGAGGGCAAGACCCACCAGATCGCCTCCGCGATGCAGGCCGGCGCCCAGCACGGCATGCACACCCTCGACCAGCACCTCGCCGACCTCGTGCGCACCCGCCAGATCACGTTCGAGCACGGCCTGGAGAAGTGCCACTCCGCCGACGAGTTCCGCCGCCTGACCGGGCGCTGAGAGGACCAGCCATGGCCACCCCGACCAAGGCCCCCGCCAAGCCGGCCGGCAAGGCGGCGCGCAGCGGGCCCGCGACGTTCGAGTACACCGCCCGCGACCGCGCCGGCAAGCTCGTCAAGGGTACCCTGGAGGCGAACGACCAGCAGGCCGTCGTCGCCCGCCTCGTCGGGCAGGGCCTCGCGCCCGTGTCCGTCGAGGCCTCCAGGGCCGGCAAGGGCATGCAGATGGAGATCAACCTGCCCGGGTCCAACCGGGTGGGCCTGAAGGACCTGGCGCTCATGTCGCGCCAGTTCGCCACGATGGTCTCCTCCGGGCTGACCCTGCTCAAGGCGCTGGGGATCCTCGCGGAGCAGACCGAGAGCAAGAAGCTCGCCGCCGTGCTCGGCGAGGTCCGCGCCGAGGTGGAGTCCGGCACGTCGCTGTCCACCGCGCTCGGCCGGCACCCCGCCGTCTTCCCGCCCCTGATGATCAACATGGTGCGGGCCGGTGAGGTCGGCGGTTTCCTCGACCAGGTGCTGCTGCAGCTCGCGGAGAACTTCGAGTCGGAGGTGAAGCTGCGCGCCAAGGTGAAGTCGGCCATGACCTACCCGGTCGTGGTGTTCGTCATCGCGATCCTGGCCGTCACCGGCATGCTGCTGTTCATCGTGCCGATCTTCGCGGGGATGTTCGCCTCGATGGGCGGTGAGCTGCCGCTGCCGACGAAGATCCTCGTGGTGCTGTCGCACGGCCTGCGGTACGCCGCACCGGTCATCGTCGTCCTGGGCATCGTCCTGCCGGTCGTGTGGCGCAAGGTCAAGGACAAGCGGAAGGTCCGCAACGTCGTCGACCCGCTCAAGCTGAGGATCCCGATCTTCGGGCTCCTCGCGCAGAAGATCGCCCTCAGCCGCTTCACCCGCAACCTCGGCACCATGCTGCACTCGGGCGTGCCGATCCTGCAGAGCCTGGACATCGTCGGCAACGCCTCGGGCAACGTCGTCATCGAGCGTGCCTCGCAGGACGTGATGGAGAGCGTGCGCTCCGGCAAGGCGCTGGCCGCGCCGCTGGCCGAGCACAAGGTGTTCCCGCCGATGGTCGTGCAGATGATGAGCGTCGGCGAGGACACCGGCGCCCTGGACGCCATGCTGCACAAGATCTCCGACTTCTACGACCAGGAGGTCGAGGCGACGACGGAGGCGCTGACGAGCCTCATCGAGCCGCTGATGATCGCCTTCCTGGGCGGCATCATCGGCGCGATGATCGTCGCGATGTACATGCCCATCTTCGGCGTCTTCGACCTCATCAACTGATGCGCCGGCGGCCGGGACCGGGGGGCGACGCGGGTTTCACCCTCGTCGAGCTGCTCGTCGTCATGATCATCATCGGGATCCTCGCGGCGATCGCTGTCCCGGTGTTCCTCAACCAGCGCACCAAGGCCCACGACGCCGGCCTGCAGTCGGACCTGCGGACCATCGCGCTGTCGGAGGAGACGTACTACACGGACCACGAGACGTACCTGGCGGTCTCCGCCACGGCGACGCCGACCATCATCGACAGCATCGCCCTCACCCCCGGTGCCGTCGCCGGCGTGGAGCTCAACAGCACCGGGCAGGCGTTCTGCGTGCGGATCACCAGCGACCGCGCCAGCCGGCCCCGCGTGCACGTCTCCAGCCGCGGCGGCCTGCAGCCCGTGGGCGTCAGCACCTGCCCCGCGCCGGCCACCTACTGAGGCGCCCCACCGTCCCACCGTCCCTCCGCCGCCCGGCGTTGCGCCTGACGGGTGATCCACCACGCAGGGTCTCAAGCTCCCCGGCACCCGGGCCGAAGCACTAGGTGTCAAGAGCCGCCACACCGACCGACGGTGCGCGACCCGCGAGCGGCTCCGGATCTCAGAAGGGGAGCATCGAATGCTCGCTCGCATCCGCAAGTCCATCGAGGAGAAGGACCAGGGCTTCACCCTGATCGAGCTCCTGGTCGTCATGATCATCATCGGCATCCTGGCCGCCATCGCCATCCCGGTGTTCCTCAACCAGCGCAAGAAGGCCGTCGACTCGTCCATCAAGTCGGACCTGAAGACGATCGCCACCGCGATGGAGACCTCCTACACCGACAGCGGCACCTACCCGACCCCGTCGGGCACCTCGCCGACGCTGACCATCGGCAGCGACACCATCAAGGTGACCGCCGGCAACACCTACACCTACGTCGTGGGTGCGAACTCCTACTGCATCGCGGGCTCGGCCGCTGCTGGCAAGGCTTCGCAGACCTGGGTCTACAAGAGCGACCAGGGTGGCCAGCAGCCGTCCAGCGTGACGACCTGCGCCTGATCCCTTCGCTGACGTGAGGTGGGTGGTCCCCGACCACCCACCTCGCGGCGTCTCACCCACTCACCGGCCGACCACCCAGGAGCTCGCCATGCCGCAGGACCGGGCGCCCCGCGACGAGGGTTTCTCCCTCCTCGAGGTCGTCGTCTCCATGCTGGTCTTCGCCGTGCTCTCCGCCGCCATCGCCGGCCTGCTGGTCAAGACCATGGACACCACGGGCCAAGGCACCCGGCGGGAGGTCGCGGTGAACCTCGCCGACAGCGAGAAGGAGTTCCAGGTCGGCCGGCCGTGGACGGCGGTCGCCTCCCGCACGAGCACCACCACCGTCGACGGCACGGCCTACACGGTCGACACCCGGGTCGTCACCGTCCCGGACACGAGCGGCAACAGCTGCAACGCCGCCAGCGGAACCGCCCTGAACGCCAAGGTCGTCACCGTCTCGGTCACCTGGCCGGGCATGCGGGTCGAGCCGGTGCGCACCGACACGCTGCGCCCGATCCCGATGGGGGAGAGCGGGGGCACCAAGGGCGCCGTCGCCTGGCAGCTCAAGGACGCGGCGAACAAGGGCCTGCGCGGCATCACCGCGACCCTGACCAACAGCGCGGGTGGCGCCCTGCGCACGACGACGTCGGACGGCAACGGCTGCGTCGTCTTCTCCGAGCTGGACGCCGGCTCCTACGGCGTGCGCGTCGACCAGGACGGGTACGTGTCCCCCTACAACGTGCAGCAGCTCCAGCAGTCGGCGGTCGTCGAGCTGGGCAAGATCACGGTGGTGACGCCGGGGGTGTACTCGCCGCACAGCTCGGCGCGCCTGTTCGCCAACGCCCCGTCCAGCGCCTACCCGCTGCCCGAGGGCGTGCTCGGCTTCCACCTCGCGCCCGTGGACGGTCTCGGGGCGGCCCAGCAGCGGCGGGGCTGCGATCCCGGCCAGGACGCGGGGTCCGTCCCCTGCGTCGACGCCACCGGGCTCGTCTCCCGGTTGTACCCCAAGAACTACAACGTCTACGCGGGCCTGTGCACCGACCCGCTGGTCACGGGCACCGCCGTCCAGCCGCGGACCACCACCCCCGTTCCCGAGACGGCGCTGAACCTCGGTGCGACGGCGTTCAGGGTGACCAGCCTCAACCCCGCGCCGCTGACGGTGTCGGCCGTGCACGCGACCAACAGCACGTGCACCGGACAGGAGGTCGTCCTGTCCCAGAGCATCACGCCGTCCGCGACGGCGGTGCGCCGGTTCGCCCTGCCCTACGGGACGTGGACCCTCACGGCGCGCCGTGGCGGACCCACCGGAACGGTGGTCGGGCAGACGGTCGTCACCATCACCTCCACAGCTGTGACGGACGTCCTGGCGGCCACGGTGGCCGCCTCGTGATGCGCGCCCTGCGCGACCGCCTCGCGCGCCGCGGCGACGAGGGCCTCACCCTCGCCGAGACCGTCGTGAGCGCCGCCGTCGGCACGATGCTGCTGGTCTTCGTCACCGCGCTGTCCGTCGCCCAGATCCGGGGCGTCGACGGCGCCTCCAAGCGCGTGGCCGCGGCCAGCGAGGTCACGGGAGCTCTCGACCTGATGGCCAAGGAGCTGCGGGTCGCCTACAGCCCCGGGCAGGACGCGTCCGGCAACCCGATGCCGGCCTTCCTGGCGGCGTCGGGGGAGACCGTCGGCTTCTACGCCAACCTGCGCTCCCTGCCCGCCACCGCCTCGCCGACCCAGACGTTCACGCCCCAGGAGGTGTGGCTCTGGACCCGGACCTCGGGGACGAAGCGGCAGCTGTGCCACCAGGTCCGCCCGCTGACGCGGGACAGCACCGGCAAGCTCAACGTGCCCACCCCCCTGACGAACGTCGCGTCGCGCACCTGCCAGGTCCTCGTCAACGACCTGGCGGCCGCCGACGCGGTGCCCACCTTCACGTACCTCGCCGGCGCGGACACCATCAACGCCGCCACGGGGCTGTCCACCTCGTCGCTGCCCACGACCGGCGGCGCGGTCGCCGACACCACGGGCATCGACGCCGTGCAGCTGCGACTGCGCGCCAGGGCGGGAACGACGCGGGAGTCCGCGACCACCACGAGCGTCGTGCGCATCACGCTCGCCAACACGCAGTAGACCGAGGACGGGACTGACGCGATGAAGGGCAACACGCTGCGCCGGCTGCGCCGCGACGACGAGGGCTTCACCATGCTCGCGGTGCTCGCCAGCGCCTTCCTCGTGCTGGGGCTGGTGCTCGTCGGCATCGGCTTCGCCGTCGTGGGTGTCCAGCGCTCCAAGGTCAGCCAGGACACCCGTGGTGCCCTGGCCGCGGCGCAGGCCGGCGTGCAGGACTACCTCAACCGCCTCAACGAGTGCGAGACGTACTACCTGACGACGAACACCTGCGGCGGCACCGACGTGGCGCTCGGAGTGACCGCCAAGGGGCAGGGCGCCGTCGTGCCCGGGACGGCGGGCGTCAACCGTGCCATCTACCGCTACCGCGTCGTCAGCACGCCGCTGACCGCCGGGGGCAACGGCGCCGTCCGCCTGCAGGCCACGGGCGAGGTGAACGGCCGGACCCGCACGCTGACCGTCGACCTCGTGCGCAGCGGTTTCCTCAAGTACCTGTACTACACCGACTTCGAGACGTTCAGCCCGGCGAACACGGCGCGCCTGTTCCAGTCGACCCCGTCCTGGTCCCCGGGCACCACGGACCGCGCCTTCACCTTCACGGGCAGCGGCAGCAGCAACACCGTCACGTTCCCGCGCAACGGTACCTACACCCTCAAGGCGCCCACCGTCGACCAGGTCACCCGCGGCTGCCAGCGGTACTACTACTCGACACCGACGAGCCCGGCCCGGACCACGTTCCCGCGGACGGTCAACGTCGGCGGGGTGGACCGGGAGATCTGGCCCTCGCCGACGGACACCAGCCCCTTCAGCGTGAGCGGCAACTTCACCTGCCTGACCATCAGCTTCAGCGGCAACGACTCCTTCGACGGGCCGGTGCACTCGAACGACGCCCTGCGTCTGAGCGGTCCCGTCACCTTCAAGCAGGCGACGACGACGGCGTGGGACACGGCGTCCACCAAGAAGTACTACGGGGACTCCGACCCCTCCGCCTCCTCCCAGCGCCCCAAGTACCTCGGCCGCTTCGACATGCCGGAGACCGCCACCGAGCAGCTGGCGATGGCGACGGCCGGCGGGTGCGTCTACGAGGGACCGACGTCCATCAAGTTCCTCTCCGACGGCAAGCTGGAAGTCGTCAGCCCCAACACGACGGCGGGTTCCGTGCGCGCGGGATGCTCGACGGGCAACCCGGCCGCCAAGATGACGAGCGCGCAGACCGTCAACGGCCCCGGCAACGGTGTCGTCTACGTGAAGTCCACCACCACACCCGGCAACTGCATCGCCGCCTTCCAGCAGGTCAGCGGCGACGTGACGGACTACGACAACAACAACTGCCGGGCGGGTGACGCCTTCGTGCAGGGCGACGTCAAGGGGGCCCGCACCATCACGGCCGAGCACGACGTCGTGGTGACCGGCGACGTCAAGTACGTCGGCGGGCTCAGCGGTGAGGACGTCCTGGGCCTCATCGGGCAGAACAACGTCGCCGTGTGGCACCCCGTCAGCGGCAGCGGGACGACCGGTACCAACCTGCGGGGGACGGGGGACCGGCGCATCGACGCGGCCATCGCCTCGGTGTCCAACAGCTTCACCGTCTTCAACTACTCGACCGCGCCGAAGGTGGGCACCCTGCAGGTCAACGGGGTCATCATCCAGAAGTTCCGCGGTCCGGTGGCCACGGGCTCCGGCTCGGTGACCAGCACCGGCTACGGCAAGGACTACCGCTACGACAACCGGCTGCAGTACCTGCCGCCGCCGTCGTTCATCGCCCCGGTTAACGACCCGTGGACCGTCGGGACGCTGTCGGAGCAGGCCGGCTCGTGAGCACCGCGCTGCTCGTCGCGGCCGGCGTCCTCGGCGCGCTCGTCGGCTCGTTCCTCAACGTCGTCGTGCACCGGGTTCCGCGCGGGGAGTCCGTGGTGCGGCCGGCCAGCCGGTGCCCCTCGTGCGGCCACGCCGTGCGCCGCAGGGACAACGTCCCGGTCCTGTCGTGGGTGCTGCTGCGCGGGCGCTGCCGGGACTGCCGGACGCCCATCAGCGCCCGCTACCCGCTCGTCGAGGCCGGGACCGCCGCCCTGTTCGCGGCGGTCACCGCCGTCGTCGGCCCGGCCTGGTCGCTGCCCGCCTACCTGTACCTGGCCGCCGTGGCCGTGGCGCTGGCGCTGATCGACCTCGACGTGCACCGGCTGCCCGACCCGATCGTGCTGCCCTCCTACGCGGTGGCCCTGGTCCTGCTGACGGTGGCCAGCGCCGGCACGGCGGACTGGTGGGCGCTGCTGCGCGCCGCCGTGGGCGCCGCGGCCCTCTTCGCGCTCTACGCCGTCCTGTTCGTCGCCAAGCCCGGCGGCATGGGCCTGGGCGACGTGAAGCTGGCCGGCGTCCTCGGCCTGTACCTGGGCTGGTGGGGCTGGGACGCCCTCGCCGTCGGCGCCTTCCTCGCCTTCCTGCTCGGCGGCGCCGTCGCCGTCGTGCTGATGGCCCTCGGTCGCGCCGGCCGCCGCACCCGCATCCCCTTCGGCCCGTACATGCTGGCCGGCGCGCTGTCGGCGCTGGCCGTGGCGCAGCCCCTGGCGGACGCCTACCTGAGCGTCGTCGGACTGTCGCCCTCCGCGTGACGCGGTCCAGCCGAGGACGACCCGCCCCTCAAGGTGGCGCTGCGACGTCCCGATCACACCACTGAGGACCTGTAGGACCCGAGCCCGCTGGGCTCCCGACTCGAAGGAGGCGACGTGCCCGGACGAACCGCCATCGGTCTCGACATCGGCACGTCGGGCGTGCGCGCCGCGGAACTCTCGTACGGGCGTGGCGGCATCACGCTCGAGAAGTTCGGCCAGGTCGCGCTGCCCGACGGCGCCGTCCGCGACGGCGAGGTCGTCGACCGCGCGGCCGTCGTCGACGCGCTCAAGACCCTGTGGAAGGGCAGCGGTTTCACCGGGAAGGACGTCGCCCTCGGCGTGTCCAACCAGCGCGTGGTCGTCCGCCAGGTCGACCTGCCGTGGATGCGCTCGGCCGAGCTGAAGTCCTCCCTCGCCCTGCAGGTGCAGGACTACCTGCCCGTCGCGGTCGAGGACTGCGTCCTGGACTTCCACGTGACCGAGGAGCTGCACGAGGGTCCCACCCGCAGCCTGCGCGGTCTGCTGGTCGCCGCCCCCCGCGAGATGGTGCTCGCCAACGTGCACGCCGTCGAGGCCGCCGGCCTGCGGACCCGGTCGGTGGACCTGACGCCGTTCGCGGTGCTGCGCAGCATCGGCCGCCCCAACGCCGACGTCGCCACCGAGGCCCTTCTGGACATCGGCGCCCGCGTCTCCAACCTCGTCATCCACTCCGGCGGCCAGCCCCGGTTCGTCCGCATCCTCCTCATGGGCGGCCAGGACGTCACCGACGCCATCGCCGAGCGCATGGGCGTCCCGTCGGCCATCGCCGAGAGCGTCAAGCGCGGTCAGGTCGACGACGTGCCGGCCGAGGACCTGGAACTCGCCCGCACCGCCGTCGACCTCATGGTCGAGGTCTTCGTGGACGAGATCCGCAGCTCGCTGGACTACTACGGCGCCTCCAACCCGGGTTTCCCCGTCGAGCGGATCGTCGTCTCCGGCGGCGGTTCCCTGCTCGAGGGCGTGCTGGACCGGATGGCCACCGCGACCCGCCGGCCCGTCGTGGCCGGCGACTCCATCGGCGGCTACCACCTGGGCCGCACCGGCCTGGACGACCACCAGCTCGCCACCGTCCAGCCCCTCGCGGCCGTGCCGATCGGTCTCGCCCTCGGAGTGATCTCATGAGCTTCCAGACCCTCGAAGCGGTCGCGACGCGCAGCCGCGTCGTGCGCGTGGACCTGCTGCCGCCCGAGATCGGGCAGGCGCGCCGCGACCGCCGCGTGCGCCTGGCCCTCGGCGGCGCCCTCGCCGCGGTCGTCGGCGTGTGCGCCGGCGCCTACGTCATCACCCTCGGGCACGTGGCCGTCGCCAACGACGACCTGGCGGTCGAGCAGGCCCGCACCGCCGCGCTGCAGGCCGAGCAGGCTCCCTACGCGGAGGTGCCGAAGATCCTCGCCGAGGTGGAGACCGCCGTCTCCGTGCAGCAGGCGGTCTCCGCGGGCGACGTCCCCTGGTACTCCTACCTGGACCAGCTCGCGGCCGTCTCGCCCACCGAGCTGTCCTTCACCTCGGTGACCATGCAGGTGACCGGCACCTCCACCGACGCGACAGGGGCGGTCGCCGACCCCCTGCAGCAGCCCGGGGTCGCGTCGGTCACGGTCGCCGGGCAGACGACCTCGCAGACGAAGGTCGCCGACTGGCTGGACGCCGTCGCCGGGATCCCCGGCGTGGCCGACCCGACGCTCAGCAGCTCGACCTTCGACCCCGGTACGGACGTCGTGACGTTCGACGCCGGCCTGACCCTGACCGACGCCGCGCTCAGCGCGCAGCGGTGACCCGAGAGACGACAGGAGGCACCCCGACGTGAGCGGTTCCCGGAACACCGCGTGGATCGCGGGCACCGGCGTCCTCGCCCTGCTCGCGCTGGTGGCCACGTACTTCCTCCTCGTGACGCCCAAGCGCGCCGAGGCGGCCGACGTGCGGGCCCAGACGGCGGGCGTCGTGGCGAGCAACGCCCAGATCGCCCAGCAGACCGAACTGCTCAAGTCGCAGTTCGCCACCCTCGACGAGCAGCGCGCCCGGCTCGCCGAGATCAAGGCCTCGCTGCCCGACGAGGCCGAGGTCCCCGCCCTGCTGCGCCAGCTGGAGGGCTACGCGACCAGCGCCGGGGTCACCCTCGTCGCCGTCACGCCCTCGCCCGCGTCGCTGTACACCACGACGTCCGGTGCCGGCACCGACACCGCCGGCATCGTGCAGGTCCCCCTCGTCGTGCAGGTCGCCGGGTCCTTCCCGGCCAGCGAGCTGTTCGTCAAGAACGTCCAGGCCGACATGACGCGCTTCTTCGGCGTCGAGCAGGTCACCGTGACCCAGGGCGCCGACACCGCGGACGGCGACGACGTCACCACCACCATCACGGGGCGCGTGTTCGTGCTCGACCCCGACGTCGCGGCCGCCGTGGCCGCGGTCCCCACCGACACCCAGGCGACGGCCGACGACGCCGCCACGACGGAGAGCGTGAGCTGATGAGCGACCAGCACGTGCCCTTCGGGGCGCCGACGCCCCCGGAGCCTCCCGCTCCCCAGGAGGCCGCCGGCGACGAGGCGCGGGAGCCCGGTGACGGGCGCGCCGTGCGCGCCGTCCTCGCCAGCGCCGCCGCGGTCGCCGTCCTCGGCGGGGGGACCCTCGGGTTCCTCTGGCTGAGCAGCACGCCCGGCGGCGACATCGCCGGGGCCGTCCCCGGTGGTGTGCGCGTCCAGCCCAGCGTCAGCGCGCCGGCCGACGGCGGCGACGCCGTCGCCTTCGCCGCCAGCGGCCGCGACATCTTCGGCCGCACCGTCGGCCCGACCCCCGTGACGGTCGGCTCCGGCGACCAGACCGGCGCGTCCGGCGGCTCGACCGGTTCCACCGGCGGCTCCGTCGTGGGCGGCCTCCCGAGCGGGTCCGTGGGCGGCGCCGTCGGTGGTGGGACGACCGTCCCGACCGCCGTCCCGACCGCCGGGCCCACCACGGCCCCGGGCACGGCCACTCCGGACCCGCCGCCGGTGACCACGCCCCTCACGCCGTCGGACACCCGTTCCACGGCGCCGGCCTGGCAGAAGGCCGAGGTGAAGTTCGTCGAGTTCACCAAGACTGGACTGGGCAAGTTCGTCATCGGCGGGAACCAGATTGCCTACCTCGGCTCCGGCGCCGTGGTGCCCGGCACCTCGACGCTGTTCCAGCCGGTCGGGAAGGTCACGGACCGCCCCATGACCGAGGACGAGATCAAGGCGTGCCAGCAGAGCGTCAAGGACGCTGCGACCGTCGAGGAAGCAGCGCTGATCGAGCGACGCACCGAGAAGTGCACCACGACCCAGGACTACGTCCTCAAGGCCGTGTTCGTCACCGACAGGACGGCGCGCGCCGGCTGGATCGTGGAGAACGGCAGCAAGCTGCCCGACGCCGCGCTGGGCCGGACGACCGGCACCGTGCGCGTCCTCGGCCAGTCGGTCGAGGAGTTCCTCGTCCAGGTCGACCGCCACCGCAGCCAGTGGGTCGCCGAGGGGGGAGCCGTCGAGGGCTCGCCGCTGACGTTCTTGAAGCTCGGCGCTGAGAGCATCGACCGCTCCGACGTCGCCGTCCTCCAGGGCGACGGCGTCCAGTACTTCACCGTGATGGGCGGCGGCGAGTCCGCCGGCGTCGCGTTCTGACGATACTCCCACCCCTGAAGAGCTCGGAGTTGACCATGATCCGCTTGCCGAAGGGCGCCGCCCGGCGCGCCGCGGTGGCGTTGACCCTGACCGGCCTGCTGGGTGGTCTGGCGACGGTGTCCGCGAGCGCCACGCCGCTTCGCTTCACGACGAACTACGGCGAGGACCGCTACCGGACCTCCGTCTTCGCCGAGGGGAACGTGCTGGACACCGCCTTCCTCGTCACGGGGACCACGTTCCCCGACGGGCTCACCGCGGGCGCCGTCGCCGGGCTCCTGCCCGGGGGGGGGGGCGGCGCGCCCCCCGCGCCGGACCCGGCCGCCAACCACGAACAACCACCCCCCCCACACCCCCAGCGCCCCCCCGACCCTCACCAGCAAC